>NZ_JBFAXR010000011.1:0-114835 GCF_040680895.1 Streptomyces sp. NPDC051940
CCCCGGATTCCGGGGCGGCCCTCAGCCGTCGTGTGGGGCGGGGCCGCCGGGTGGCGGTCCTGCCTGCTCGCGCTGCTTGCGCTGCTTGCGCTGCTTGCGCTGCCCGCGCTGTTCGCGCTGCTTTCGCGCACGCCAAGGGGCGGGCACCCACCGCATGTGCCCGCCCCTTGCTCGCCGTACTGCGATCAGCTGGTCAGCCGCCGAAGAGGCCCGCGGCCCGCTTGTCGGTGGACGCGTAGTTGGAGCCCGCGGTGTCGACCGCGGCGGAGATCTGCTGCAGCGCCGACTGGACCTGCGCGGCGTTCTGGTCCCAGACCGCCTGGACGGCGTCGTAGGACTGCTTCGCCTCGCCCTCCCAGCTCGCCGCCACGGTGCGGACGGCCGCCTTGATCTCCTCGAGGTCGGACATGAGCTCCTGCGACTGACGGCGGATCTCGTTCGACGCCTGCGAGAGGCTCGCATATGTGACGACGAGCTCGCCCGGCACGTTGGACATGGTTCCTCCTGGTCAGTTGAAGTCTGTGGGGCGGATCAGAGCGCGTTGAGACCGGAACCGGCGGCGGCACCGCCGGCGGCCCCAGCGCCCATGCCCACGTCCACGCCCGTGAGGGTCGAGCTGACCTCGTCCTCGTTGTTGGCGCCGAGCACGCGGGTCTGGTGGATGGCCTCCTGGTACTGGGCGAGGATCCGGTTCAGCGTGTTCATCGCCTGGTTGATCTCGAGCTGCTTCTGGTTGAAGGCCCCGGCGCCGATACCCTTCCACTGGCCTTCGAGCGAGTCGATGACCGACTGGAGGGTCTGGACCTTCTTGTTCAGTCGCTGGGACTTCTCGTTGAGGTCCTGCTCGAGCCGAAGGATTCCTTCATCGCTTAGCCGCTGGTCGGCCATGGTTTCCCCTCTTGGTTGGTTGTCGAGCCCGCGGTTGCGGCCCAACGTGTTCGATGGTCTTCTCGCGGGGGTCAGCCGCTCACGTGGTCCGTCTGCGGGTCATGGCGTACACCCCGCCGCCGACGGCACCCAGGGCGAGGACGGCGACGCCGAGGATCGTCCACAGCGCTCCGTTGCCGTCGTCGTCGGACGCCTCGGCGCCCGCGGCCTCGGTGGCGGTCGCCTTCTCGTCGTCGGCGGCGGGCTCGTCGGCCTGCTCGCTGGGCGCGGCGCTCTGGTCGCTCGCGGGCGCGAGCGGGTTCTGGCCGGGGGCACCGGGGTCGCCCTGGCCTTCGAGCAGGTTCAGCCGGGGGCGGACGGCGCCCCAGCCGATGTACTCGCTGCGGACCTTCTTGTCGTCGGAGCGGCCCGCCGTGTCGATGAGCACGCGCAGGACCTGGTTCGCCGTCCAGTCCGGGTGCTCGGCCCAGACCAGGGCGGCGGAGGCGGAAGCGAGGGCGGTGGCACCACTGGTGCCCTGCTCGGAGCAGTAGCGGCTGAGGGACTTGTCGCAGTAGTACGGGGTCTCTGTGCCGGGCGCCGCGAGGTCGACCGACTTCCCGTAGCCCGAGAACTTCGCGTGCTCGCCGGTCTTGTCGACCGCGCCGACGCCGACGACCTCGGTGAGACCGGCCGGGTAGGCGGTCTTGTTCGCGCCGTCGCCGTCGTTGCCGGTACCGGCGAAGACCAGCTTGCCCTTGCTCACGGCGTACTTGACGGCATCCTCGGTGAAACCGTCGTACACCGTGCCGGCCACGGACATGTTGATGATCTGGGCGTCGGAGTCCGCGGCGGCGCGGATCGCCTTCGCCATCACCTGGGGATCCACCCATTCCTCGGCGGCTTCCCCGAGTTCGACCCGGACCGGCAGGATCTTCGCGCCGGGGGCCAGACCCTGGATCTTGCCGTTCTTGCCCGAACCGGCGATCAGTTCGGCCATCGTCGTGCCGTGGCCGTCGTAGTCCGTACGGGCGTCGCCCGCCAGCTTGGTGATGTCCTTGCCGGCCACGACCCGGCCCTGCAGCGCGGGCGTGTCTCCCACGCCGGTGTCGATGACGGCGACCGTGACGCCCTCGCCCGTGCTGGCCTCCCACATCTTGTCGGCCTGCATGGCGTCGAGGTACCACTGCTGCGATCGGGCGTCCTGAGCCGAGGCGACGGGTGCCAGCCCTATGAACGAGGCGCCCCAGACACCCGCGGCGGCGACCGCGGCGGCTGTCTGCCACCGCCGCGTACGCAGCCCAGTGCGCCTCATCCCCATACGTGCTGCCGTCATCGCTCGGTTTTCCGCCCTCTACTCGACTACTCCGGGGCCGTTCTCGCCCTGCCCCGCCGTCCAGGTCTCTTCGTCCTCGACCAGATAGTCCGGCCGCTCCGACTCGTTCGTCTCCGGCTCGTGGTCCTCCGGCCCGCGCCCGGCAAGCCCGGCCCCGCCGCGGGTGAAGCCGCGCTGGCCGCGGCCTACCAGGCCCCGTCCCTCGGCTGCACCGCCACGGGCCGCGCCCGAACGCGCCCCACCACGCCCACTGGAGACGCCTTCCCCACCGACAACGGTTCCACGAGGCACACGCGAACCTCCGGCACCAGGCCTGGCCCCGCCGATGGTCCCGCGACCCACGCCACTGGCCGCCCGGCCGCCGCCCGGACCACCGGACTGGCCCACGACCCCGGGACGCCCGGGAACGCCACCGCGCCCCTGCGGCAGCCCACGGCCGCCGGCCTGCGCGGTCGGTCCGACCGGACCGGGCCGGCCCACGGCGCCGGGGCGGCCGCCCGTCGGGGCGGTCGGTCCCATGCCCGGTCGGCCGCCGGGCCCCAGCGGGGAGGTGCCGGAGCGGCCCACCGTCGGCGTACGGCCGTAAGGCCCGGCGCCACTACGGGAGGTGGGACCGTAACCCGACTGCGGGCCGGTGCGCGGACCGGACCCGGGGGGCATTCCCCCGCGCGGGCCCGCGCTGGGCGCCGGCATGTATCCCGGAGGCCCACCGGTAGGAGCCGTCGGAGCAGGACCAGGACCCACCGGCCCCGGGGACACCGGGGCGGGTCCGGTCGGCGCCGGACCGGTGGGCGCGGTCGGGACGATGACGCTGTCCAGATCCGTGCCGACCGGCCGGGTGGGAGACGGGTTGGTCGGGTCGTGGCCCGGGATGAGCCCCGGGTCGGTGTCCCTGCCCGTCGGCCCCGTGGGAGAGGTCGTCACGCCGTCGTCGCTTCCCTGCCTGTCGGCGGGCGCGATGCTGGTGCGGTCGGTGGACGTGGAGTTGGAATCGCTGCTGCTGTCCCGGCCGTCACCGATCTTGTCGTAGTTCGGCTGCGGAACCGCCGCATCGATCGGCTGGAAGACCGGCGGCTCCATCGCGCCCAGCGTCGACGACGTCACCTGGTAGTACGACGCCAGCTTGTTCATCTGGACGATCGCCTCCTGCCGGCGCGCGTTCTTCTCCGCGCGGTCGGCGGCGACGACCTCCTGGTACGCCTCGGGGTCCGACTTCTTGTCGGCGGTGGACCAGGACGTCGACTGGGCCGTGTAGTTGTCCGGCATGGCGGACTTGACCTCGGTGAGGCCCTCGCCCGCCGTCTTGATCTGCGTGCCGGCCGCCGCGGCGTACTCGCCCAGGGAGAGCGTCTTGTTGGCGAAGTCGTCGCTCCAGACGCGGAAGGACTCGCCCGCCGCGCCGTCCCACTCGACATTGCCGATGTTGGACTTCAGCTCGTTGCCCGCGGTCTCGAACGCCTTGCCCGCGTTGAAGAGCTCGTCGCCGGCGGAGGTGAGCCTCGACGGGTCACCGCCCTGGGTGAAGGCGACCAGTTCCTCGAGCGAGTAGTTCTCGAAGTTGGTGCTGCCCAGCGAACCGTCGCCCGTGAAGAGCTTGTCGATCACCTGGAGGATGTCGATCAGCTGGCCCTGCGCCCCGCTGGGAGCCTGTTCGGGCAGCGGGACGTGCGGATCGTCGGGCATGGCCTTGTTGTCGGTGTTCTCTGCCATCGTGTGAAGTCCTCCCCCTAGAACGTGGCCTTGTCGTGGCCGTCCGCCGGGGGCTTGCCCGCGTCATGGGACTTCGCCTGCTCCTGGCGTTCGTAGACCTCGGTGTTGACCGAGTGGAAGCGCCGGCGCTCGTCCTCGTCCAGGTTCTGGTAGCCGTGCTCCGCGCCGCGCAGGGCGATGCCGAGGGCGTCGAGCAGCCGGTCCGCGACGTCCGCCATCTGCGTCAGGCGCAGCTGGACCGCGGTGTACTGGGCCGAGAGCGCCTCGGCCTCGGCGAACTTGGGACCCGAGTGCAGGGCGTGTGACTCGACCCGCTGGTCCGCAACGACCTGGGGCGCCGCCTTGGAGTCCCGGAGAGTGCTCAGGATGCCCTGGACTCGATTCCGGAAGGTCTCCATGGTCTCGTAGCTGACCCTGAGGTTCCTCGCGGACATCCCCTCAATTGGCGCAAGCAAGGCTGCTCCTTCCCCGTTGCATCTCGTGGAGCCTGCTCGAACGCTACCGCACGTAAAACTCTAGTCACCGACCACGACAGTTCCAACCGTAAAGCCTATGGGTGACTTGTCAGGGTTGTGTCACGGTCGGTGGCCAACTCCGTCTCGGTAGCACCCCAGTTGCGACAGCGATCTTACGTGGCGCCACCGACACACGCGATGAGTACGGGTACTCATGGGGCGATCGTGACCGACTCCACACCGGCCGGGGCGCCGCCCTCACGACGCCGGGCCGCGCCGGCGCGCCCGGTCCCGGTACACCCGCGCCGTGCCCGCCGTCAGGGCCACCAGGACGCCGGCGGCCACCAGCGCGTAGGTGCCCAGCCGTTCGTTGCGCTGCTGCTCCGTCTCCCCCACCGGCAGGGCCGCCGGCACCGGGTACTCGGAGCGGGACAGCTCGAACCGGTCCGGGGCGGGCGCTTCGATCGGGGTGACGTCCTCCGTGAGGGCGCGGACCGGGTCGACGACGCCCCAGCCGACCAGGCGGTCCTTGCCGCGGATGGTGCGCTCCGCCGTCTGCTGGAGCTGCGCGACTATCTGCCGGGCCGTCCAGTCGTCGTGCTTCGCGCGCAGCAGGGCCGCGACCCCGGCGACGTACGGGGCGGAGAAGGAGGTGCCGTTGTCGCTGCAGTGGCCGCCCTTGGGCACGGTCGAGACCATGTCGACGCCCGGGGCGGCGATGCCGACGAAGTCGCCGGACTGGGAGAAGGCGGCGCGCTCGTTGTTGCGGTCGGAGGCCGCGACGGCGAGGACCCCGGCGTACGACGCGGGGTAGGTCTTCTTGACGTTGCCGCCCAGGCCGTCGTTGCCGGCCGAGGCGACCACCACGACGTCGCTGTCCAGGGCGTGGTTCACGGCCGCCTGCAGGGTCGAGCCGGGCAGCATGGCCTTCGCCGTGTCCTGGGAGATGTTGATGACGTCGGCCTTCGCGGTGTCCACCGCGTAGGTGATGGCCTGGGCGAGGGTGTCGGAGGTGCCGGTGCCGTTCTCGTCGTTCTGGATGATCGGGATGATCGTCGCGCCGGGGGCCAGGCCGACGAACCCCGTGTTGTCGGCGGGGCGGGCGGCGATGATCCCGGCGATCTTCGTGCCGTGGCCGACGTAGTCCGTGAGCCCCTTCTCGGAGCCGCGCGGCGTGCTCTGGGCGAGCCCGTCCTTCTTGGGCTTCTTCGGGATGAAGTTGGCGCCGAGGGTGCGGTCGACGGCGTCGCGCAGCTGCGGGTGGGTGGCGTCGACGCCGGTGTCGATGACGGCGACCCGGACGCCCTGGCCCTTGGTGCCCGCCGCCTTCCACATGTCCTCGAGGTTGACCCGCTGCAGCGACCAGGGGCGGCCCTTGTAGGGCTCGGCGGGGAACGTGCACTCGCCGGACTGTGCGGCCGCCTCGGGCACGGCGGGGCCGGCCACGGGCAGCACGGCGACGGCGGCCGCGGCGAGCGCGGCGGGCAGACGGACGGAGCGGGGCATCAGCGCTGCGCCTCCCTCACTGGTTCTGCGGCTGGCAGGCGTCGGCCGTCGACAGGCGCGGCCCGGTGGGCAGGAAGTCCGACCACTCCTCGGGGACGGGCGCGGCCTCGACCCCCTCGTAGTTCAGCCGTTTCTGCGCGGAGTTCTGTTCGCCGGCCGTCTCGCCCTTCTTACGGGCGGCGTCCGCCGTACCGAGGCCGCAGGCGTCCTCCTGGCCGTCCTCGTTGGACTGCAGGGCGTAGCGCAGGCCCTTGTCGGTGACGAGGAAGAAGCTGCCCGTGTCGGTGGAGGTGCCGGAGGACTGGCGGTAGAGCTGGCCGGTGCCGGGCGTGACGTACACGGAGGCGGAGCCGATGGCGAGCTGGGCGGGGAAGCGGGTGCCGGCCCAGGTGAAGAGGACGGCCCTGTTGCCGCCCGCGACGTCGCTGAGGACGTTGCAGATGGAGTTGCGGCTGCCGGGCTGGGTGGACGCCTCGTTGACCGGGTTCGCCTCGGCGGTGGGCCACTTCAGCGTGCCGCCGAAGGGCTCGTCGGACGGGGCGATGGCGCCCGTGCTGACCTGGACCGGCTTGCCGTCCTGGCCGAGGCTCTGGGCGGCGGCGGGGTTGTTCAGCAGCAGGTCCGCCATGAAGTCCGAGACGGGCGCGATGCGGTCGCGCAGGACGACGAAGAAGTCCTCGTCCGCACCGGAGTTCGCGGAGAGCACCATGCCGACGCGGCGGCGGTCCGCCTCCAGTCCGTCGGCGTCGACGTCCGCGGGCTGGGAGAGGCCCTCCACGTCGGGGAAGTAGATCTCGTCGCCGGGGTGCAGGGTCTTCAGCCACTCGTACGACACGCGCTGCGGCTTGGTTCCGGCGCCGACGATGGGCCTCAGGAGGGACTCCAGGGTCTCGCCCGCCCCCCGGAAGGGGTACTTGGTGCCCGTCGCGTCCACCAGATAGCGCTGGTCGTCCGGCCCCTGGACGTACAGGACGTCGCCGCCGGCCAGCTTCTCCTTGCCGCCGAGGCGGCCGGCCTCCCGGTCGTCGAGGACGAACGCGGCCTTCTGGACGGCGCGGCCGCTGTCCGTGGGGCGCTGGCAGACCGCCCAGCGCTTCTTCCGGCCGACCTCGTCCGCGCTGGGGAGGCGGTCGGGGGCGTTCTGGATGCCGAGCGTCGCGCCGCGCGGGAGATCGGACTTGTCGAGGATGTCCTCGTCGACGTCGACGATGTCCGCGCCCGGGGCGAGCAGGAGGCGGGCGGAGGCGAGGTTGAGGACCTCGTGCAACTGGGGCTTGCCGTTGGTCTTCAGGACGACGTAGAAGCTGCTGGAGCCGCCGGCGCGGATGATGTTCTGCTCCGCCGCGTCCCAGTCGCCGGGGGCCTTCGGCTTGAAGATGCCGATCGCGCCGAACACGGCCAGCACCACGACCGCCACGATCATGCCCGGCACGACGCCGCGGAGGGGCTTGGGCGCGCCCTCCTCGGTGCCCGTCGGGTTGGGCTGGAGAAACTGCCCCACCAGTCGCCGCTTCGCGAAGGTGTACGCGTTGAGTTCATCCCGCCGCGATGCCATGCAGCTCTCCCCGCATCCTCTGGCTGCCGCCCCTGTCACCGGTACGGCGGCTGTCGCCGGACCGGCCCCCTACTATGCCGCGTGTCGATCTCGCCCGGGCGGCCGGGTGGGTGTTCGTCCGTTACGTCCCCGGCAGTTCGGCCGGTATCGCGGCTGACGGTAACAGGGTCGGCTCGGCGGTGGGCAGCCGTCGGGGTGCGCGGGGCGCGGGAGCAGCGGGCGGGTGTCGGTGGGAGGGCCTACGATGCCGCGTATCGATCTCGTTCGGGGGCTTGGGTAGGGTAAGGGCGCTCCCGTGCGTGGCACGGGTGGAGCAGAGCGGAAGGGCAGGGGGTCATGGGGACCGCGACGACTGCGCGACAGTCCGACCGCGGCCGGGGGGCGGCTCCCCGGGGCGCGGGGACGGCGCCGGTTTCGCTGCGTACCGAGCCGCGCGCCTCACGGTTCGGACCGGTACAGCTCTCCCAGCTGGTCTTGCTCGAGCTGGGTGCGGCCGTGGTCGTGGGCGCGGCGGCGATCGACGAGAAGTACGTGGTGCCGGCCGCCGGAGTCGCGGTCGCGCTGGTGGTGTTCGCGCTGCTGCGCAGGCGGCAGCGGACCATACCGGACTGGTGGGCGACGATGTCCGCGTTCCGGGCCCGCCGCGACTTCGTGCCGCCGTTGCCGGAGCCCGGGGCCGATCCGGCGCTGACGCCGGCCGTGGAGGTCGTGCCGGGGCTCAAGTCGTACGCGTTCCTCGACCGTGACCGGCGTACCGTCGGCATGCTCGGCGACGGGACGTTCCTGACGGCGCTGGTGCGGGTGGAGGCCGGCGCGAGCGCGCTGCGGCCCGCGTTCGGCGCCCGCGCGCTGCCGCTGACGCTGCTCGAGGACGCGCTGGACGTCGACGGGATCGCCGTGGAGTCGGTGCAGGTCGTGCAGCACGTGCAGCCGGCGCCGGCGCCGCATCTGCCCGAGCAGGCCATCGCACGGCGCAGTTACGCCCCGCTGCAGGAGGCGACGCGCGCACCGGCGCTGCGACTGACCTGGGTGGCGGTGAAGTTCGACCCCGAGCTGTGCCGGGAGGCCGTCGAGGCCCGCGGCGGCGGGCTGGAGGGCGCGCAGAAGTGCCTGGTCCGCGCGGCGGACCACATCGCCAGCCGGATCACCGGCGCGGGCTTCCGCGCCACGGTGCTCGACGAGGCCGGGCTCATCTCCGCCCTGGCCACCTCCGCGTGCGCCAACCCGCTGGCCACGGCCCGGGCCGGGCAGCCGGACGCGCCGCTGACGAAGCGTACGAAGGAGAACCTGCGCAGCTGGCAGTGCGACGACCGCTGGCACACGACCTTCGCGATCACCTCGTGGCCGTCGATGGGACGCGGTTCGGTGCCGCTGCCGCGGCTGGTGTCCGCGCTGACCTCCGGGCCGGCGCTGGCGACCACGTTCAGCCTGACCGTACGGAAGGGCCCGCGGGCCGGATCGACGCGGGTGCACGGGCATCTGCGGGTGACCGGCCGCTCCGAGACGGAACTCGGCCAGGTGCGGCGCGGCGCCGAGCGGCTGGCCCGGGCGGCGAAGGTCGGCCTGGTACGGCTCGACCGCGAACAGCTGCCCGGCATCGTGGCGTCGCTGCCGCTGGGGGGTGCGCTCTGATGGCGCAGGACACACGGCTGGGCATGCGGATGCGGGGGCTGCGCGGCCCCCGCCGGGCGGGACACGTCGTGTCCTCGACCCAACTGGGCGGTCTCGCCCTGCCGATGGGCGACGACGGCATCGTGATCGGCACCGACGCCGAGAACCGTTCGCACATCGCGTCCTTCCACCATCCGTCCCCGTACGAGGTGCTGCTCATCGGCGGTCTGTGGACCGCCCAGACGATAGCGCTGCGCGCGGCCGGTACGGGGGCGCGCGTCGCGGTGGAGACCGGCCGCGCGGACATGTGGACGAACCTGGTCCGCTCCGCGGGCGCGGGGCTCGAGGTCATCACGCTGCACGAGGTGGGCCGCGTGCCGCCGCTCGGCGCGTCCGTCGGCAGCCCGGTGCTGGTGATCCGGGACTGCGGTGTGCGTCCGCCGCGCGGCCGGACCGCGTCGGTGCCCTGGCAGTCGGTGATGACGGTGGTCCCCTATCTCGGCCCGGCCGTGCCGCGGCTCGTCGAGGGCGCCACGCTCGTCGGCATCCAGCGGGTGTCGCCGGACGAGTCGGCGCAGCTCGGCCGGATGATGCAGCTGCCGCGGACCGACGTCGACGCGCTGTCCACCCTGGGTGACGGCGTCACCCTGTGGTGCACGCGCTCGGACCGGCACTACACGTTCACCCAGCCGACGGACGCCGAGTCCCAGCTGCTCGGCATGCCGCGCCGGCTCGACTGACCCCCGGCCGCCGTACGCCGCACCCCTGGACGCGTACGGGGGTGGGGCCGCCCTGCCGCGGGACCCGTTCCGACCCTTAGGGTGGGTGCGTACGCAAGCGACCGCGGAACCGTCCGGCTGGGGAACGAGCCGTACGGGCGCGGGCTGTCGCACAGCGTCGGCGGGTATTACGGGAGGCACAGTGAGCACCGATCGGGACCAGAACGGCGTGGGCCGGACCAGCCCCGACGAGGAATCGGAATTCGAGCGGACGGGCGAGTTCACCATCGACTACGCCCCTTCCGCCTGGTACACGCAGGGTCCCGCGGGCGCGCAGTCCACGGGCGGTTCCGGCGTACCACCGCTGCCTTCCGGTTTCACGGCCGCCCCACCGGTCCCGCTGCCGGCCACCGGTCCCGGGAACGGGACGCCGCCCGCCGGCACGCCGGCTCCGGACGCCTCCGCGTCCGGTGCGGTCCGGGTGCCGGGGGAGGATTCCGCTTCCGGCGCGGACGAGGCTGCGGTGACGGCTGAGGGTGAGGTGTCCGGGGAGGGCTCTTCCGGTGAGGTCCCGTTCGGGGAGTCCGCTCAAGGTCCGTCCGTAACGCCCGCGCAGGGTGTCTCGGTTGTCCCGGATGCTTCCGGCGACCCGGGCGTGGCGGGCGAGGACCCCGCCCAGGCCGCCTCCGTCGCGGGGGATGTCCCCGGCGAAGCGGACGAGTCCGCCGTCGACTGGCCTGTCACGCCCGCCCACCCCGAGCCCGTACCGGAGACCATGACCGCGCCCGAGCCGGAGGACGAGACCGCGGTGTGGCCCGCCCCGACGCCTGTGCCCGCTCCTGAACCCACCCCCGAATCCGGCCCCGAGCCGGAGGCCATCGCCGAACCCGCGGACCCCGCCTGGTCGACAGGTCCCGCCGAGTCCCCTGACGTCGCCGAGTCGCCCGGGCTCGTCGAGTCGGAGCGCCGCGTCGAGCCCCAGGATTCCGCCCAGCCGGTGCCGCCTCCCGCCCCGGAGTCGAGCCCGGAGCCCGAACCCGAGCCGGAGCCCGTGGATTCCACGCCCGAAGGCGCCCTGGACAGCCCGTCCACGGTGCGCTTCTCGCCCCGCTCCGTACGCCGTGAGATCGAGGAGCGGACCACCGCCCTGCCCCGCGTCCGGCCCGCGGCGCCCACCGCCGACGAGCCGCAGGACGCGATCCCCGGCGTTCCCGAGCCGCAGGACGCTCCGCCGCCCGCCGCGCACGCGCCCGAGCCGCAGGACACCCCGCCGTCGTCCGGTGCGTCCGAGCCGCAGGACGCTCCCCCGCCGGCGCAGCGTTCGCCGTACAGCGCCGACCAGTCCGCGGCCCCGTGGGCCTCGACGCCGCCGAGCGGAGTGCCGCCGCTGCCCCCGCAGTTCCAGCCGGCGGGCGACCAGCCGCAGCCCCAGCCCGGCGCCCCCGCCGCGGGCGCGCCCTGGCAGGCGCCGGGCACCCCGCCCGCCGTACCCGGGCAGCGCCCCGAGCAGCCGCGGCCCGCCGGCCACGAGCCGGTCCAGCCCCCGGGCTGGACGGTCGCCGGCCACCCCGGCACGCAGCAGCCGGCGCAGGCGCAGCAGCCCGCCGTACCGCCGCAGCAGCCCGGCGGCCACGGCCACTCGGCGCCCATGCCGCAGCCCCCGCACGGCGGTTACGGCTATCCGTCCGCCCCCCAGCAGCCCCCGCACGGCGGTTACGGCTATCCGTCCGCCCCCCAGCAGCAGCCCCCGCACGGCGGCTACGGCTACCCGGCGCCGCACCAGCAGCCGCACCCGCACCCCGCCCAGCCTCCGGCCGGCCAGGCACAGGCACCGGCGCACGCCCAGCACCCGCACCCGGCGCAGCCCCCCGCGGCCCCGCCCCCCGCGACCCAGCAGCCGGCGCAGGCCCCCGGTCAGCAGCCCGCCGACCCCCGCGCCTCCGCCGAGTGGCCCGCGGTCGCCCCGGAGCAGCGTCAGCAGCCGGTGCACAGCGCCCCGCTGGGCTACACCGCGGCCGTCGAACTCTCCTCCGACCAGCTGCTGCACGACAAGCACAAGCCGGCGAAGAAGCAGAAGGGCGGCGTGTCCCGCTTCAAGCTCGGCGGCAAGGCCGCGGAGGAGGAGCGCCAGCGCCGGTACGCCCTGATCCGCACCCCGGTGCTGTCCTGCTACCGGATCGCGGTGATCAGCCTCAAGGGCGGCGTCGGCAAGACGACGACCACCACCGCGCTGGGCGCGACCCTGTCCACCGAGCGCCAGGACAAGGTCATCGCCATCGACGCGAACCCCGACGCCGGCACGCTCGGCCGCCGGGTGCGGCGCGAGACGGGGGCGACGATCCGCGACTTCGTGACGGCGATCCCGTACCTCAACAGCTATATGGACATCCGCCGGTTCACCTCCCAGGCCCCGTCCGGCCTGGAGATCCTGGCGAACGACGTGGACCCGGCGATCTCGACCACGTTCAACGACGAGGACTACCGCCGCGTCATCGACGTGCTGGGCAAGCAGTACCCGATCATCCTCACCGACTCGGGCACCGGACTGCTCTACAGCGCCATGCGCGGCGTGCTGGACCTCGCGGACCAGCTGATCATCGTCTCCACCCCGTCCGTGGACGGCGCGAGCAGCGCCAGCACCACGCTGGACTGGCTGATGGCGCACGGCTACCAGGACCTGGTCGCCCGCAGCATCACGGTGATCTCGGGGGTTCGCGACACCTCCAAGATGATCAAGGTGGACGATATCGTCGGCCATTTCCAGCAGCGTTGCCGCGGGGTGCAGGTCGTCCCGTTCGACGACCATCTGGCGGCGGGCGCCGAGGTGGACCTGACGATGATGCGGCCCAGGACCCGCGAGGCGTACTTCAACCTGGCCGCGATGGTCGCGGAGGACTTCTCCCGCGCCCAGCGCGCCCAGGGCCTGTGGACGGGCGACAACGGCCAGCACCAGCCGCCGCACATGATGCCCCCGCTCCCGGGCCAGGCCCAGCCGCAGCAGCCTCCCGGACAGCCGGGTCAGCAGGGCGGCTACGGCTGGCCCCCGGTACCGCCGCAGAGCTGACGTACGACCGGAGGGCGGGACTCCTGCTGAGCCCCGCCCCCGGAACGCCTACGTCCGCAGATGGCAGGCCACCCCCGCCTCCCCCGCGCCCAGGACGGGCAGCGGTGTCCCCCGGCACGCGCCGGCGGCTCCGGCCGAGTCCGCCGCCCCGGAGCGCAGTTCCGGGCAGCGGGGGTGGAAGCGGCAGCCGCCGGGGACGGCCGTGGCGTCCGGGGGCTCGCCGGTGAGGACCTGCGGCGCGGCCGGGCTGCCCGGCAGGATCGACACCAGCGCCCGGGTGTAGGGGTGTTGCGGGTCGGTCAGTACGGCGTCCACCTCGCCGTACTCCACGATCCGCCCGAGGTACATCACCGCGATCCGGTCCGCGATGTTCCACGCCAGCCCCAGATCGTGGGTGACGACCAGGGCCGCCAGCCCCAGTTCGTCGCGCAGGCGCATCAGCAGGGCCAGGATCTCGCCGCGTACGGAGGCGTCCAGCGAGGCCACGGGCTCGTCGGCGACGATGACGGACGGGTCGAGGACGAGGGCGCCCGCGATGACGACGCGCTGGCGCTGGCCGCCGGAGAGTTCGTGCGGGTAGGCGAGGAAGAACTTCTCCGCGGGCCGCAGTCCGGCCCGTGACAGCGCGTCGGCGACCCGCTCGCGCTCGTCCGCGTGCAGCCCGTGGATACGCAGGCCCTCGGCGACGGCCTCGTACACCGTGTGCCGGGGGTTGAGCGCGCCGCTCGGGTCCTGCAGGACGAGCTGCGCCTCGCGCCGGTACGCCTTGAGGTCGCGGGGGCGGTAACCCAGCGGCCGGCCGCGGAAGTACACCGTGCCCTCGCTGGGGCGCTCCAGCCCCAGCAGCGTCCGGGCCAGGGTCGTCTTGCCGCACCCCGACTCCCCCGCCAGCGCGAGGATCTCGCCGGGCCGCAGCCGCAGGTTCACGCCGTCGACGGCGCGGGCGACGCGTCCGCCGGGCGCGTCGTAGCGCACGGCCAGGCCCTCGCACTCCAGGACCGGCTGCGCGTCGGCGTCCTCCACGGACGGCGCGGGCGCCCCGGTCAGAGCCGTCTTCCGCGTCATCGCGCCCCCCTCCATCGCAGTCATCGCGCCCCCTCCTCCGCGGCCACAGCCGTCTCGTCCGCCGCCCGCAGGCACGCGGCGCTCCATCCGTCCCGTACGGGCAGCAGCGCGACGTCCGTGACCGCGCACGCCTCCATCGCCACCGGGCAGCGCGGATGGAACGGGCATCCGCCGGGCAGCTCCGTCGGATCGGGTGGATCGCCGGCCAGTCCGCGGGGCCGCCGCCGCCCGGCCGGGTCGCCGACGGTGGGGAAGGCACCGGCCAGCCCCCGCGCGTACGGATGGCGGCCCGCGTCGAACACCTCGCGGGCGGGCCCGGATTCGACGATCCGCCCGGCGTACATCACGGCGAGGCGGTCGCAGGTGTCGGTGAGCACCGACAGATCGTGGCTGATCATGACGAGGGCGATGTGCCGCTCCGCCACCAGGGACTTCAGCAGCCGCAGCACCTGCGCCTGGATCATCACGTCGAGCGCGGTCGTCGCCTCGTCGGCGATGATCAGCTCCGGGGAACAGGCGAGGGCCATCGCGATCATCACGCGCTGCCGCTGCCCGCCGGACAGTTCGTGCGGATACGATCGCGCCCGCCAGGCGGGCAGGCCCACCGACTCCATCAGCTGTACGGCCCGTTCCTCCGCGGCGCGCCGCTCCGCGCCCTCGTGCAGCACGATGGGCTCGGCGATCTGCCGCACGATGCGCTGGACGGGGTTGAGGGAGTGCATCGCGCCCTGGAAGACGATGGCGGCCCCGGCCCAGCGCACGGCCCGCAGCCGCCCCCAGCCCATGGTCAGCACGTCCTCTCCGCCCAGCCCGATCCGCCCGGTGACCTCCGTCCCCGGTGGCAGCAGCCGCAGTACGGCGGCGGCCACGGTGGACTTCCCGCAGCCCGACTCGCCGGCCAGCCCGAGCGTCTCGCCGGGCCGCAGGGTGAGGGAGACCCCGCGTACGGCGGGGATGGCGCCGCGGCTGCCGCGATAGGTGATGTGCAGGTCCTCGATGTCGAGCACCGGTGTCATGGTGGCCCCCTTCCGGTCAGCGGCCGCCGCGCAGGCGCGGGTTGAGGACGGATTCCATGGCGCGTCCGACGAGCGTGAAGCAGAGCACCACGGTCACGATCGCCAGCCCCGGCGGCAGGACGTACCACCAGGCACCGAAGGTGACGGCGCCCTCGGCGCGGGCCCGCTCCAGGATGGTGCCCCAGGAGAAGGCTCGGGGATCGCCCAGCCCGATGAAGGCGAGGGACGCCTCGGAGAGGATCGCGCCGGACACCCGGAGCGTGGCGCTGGCCAGCACCAGCGGCATGAGGTTGGGCAGGACGTGCCGGGTCATCTGGTGCCAGTGGCCCGCCCCCAGCGCCCGGGCGCGCTCCAGATACGGCCGGGCCTCGATGGACAGGGTCTGGGCCCGTACCAGACGGGCGGTCGTCGCCCACGAGTTGAGGGCGATGGCGAGGACGATGACCCACCTGCTCGTGCCGAGCGCCACGACCAGGGCGATCGACAGGATGAAGGCGGGCAGCACGATGAACCAGTCCGTCACCCGCATCAGCAGCCACGACAGCCAGCCGCCGTAGTGCGCGGCGGCCATGCCCACGACCGTGCCGAAGGTCACCGCGAGCACGGCCGCGGTGAGGCCGATCTGCAGCGAGACCCGCGCGCCCCACACGATCATGGTGAGGATGGGCCGGCCCGTCCGGTCCGTACCCAGCCAGAACTCCCCGCTGGGCGACTCCATCCGCCCGCCCGGGGCCGTCGCGGCGCTGAGGTCGGCGCGGTCCGAGTAGAGCGGGGCGAGCAGGGTGGCCAGGGTGATCGCCAGCAGGACGGTCAGGCCCGCCACCCCGCCGCGGTTCCGGGCGAAGGAGCGGCAGAAGGCGAGCAGCGCGGCCTTGCGCCGGGCGCGGACGATTCTCCGCGGCGACGTCAGCCGGTCCTCCCTGCCGACCGCGGCCGAGGGCGGGGACTCGGTGCTCACGCGGACCTCCGCACTCTCGGGTCGAGGAACCGGTAGAGGATGTCGGCGAGGAAGTTCGCCACGACGGTCGTCCCGGCGAAGAAGACGAACAGCAGCTGCAGCAGCGGGATGTCGGGGATCCGGATGGCCTGGTAGAAGAGCAGCCCGAGGCCCGGCCAGCTGAAGACGGTCTCCGTCAGCACGGAGCCGTTGAAGACCACACCGAACTCCACCGCGACGAGCGTGACGGTCGGCAGCAGCGCGTTCGGCAGGGCGTGGCGGCGCCGTACGTGGTCGTCGCGCAGGCCCTTGGCGCGGGCCACGGTCAGATAGTCGCTGCCGCGCTCCTCCAGGATCGAGGTGCGCATGATCAGTACGTACTGGGCGTACAGGACGGCCGCGTAGGTGAGGGCCGGCAGGACGAGATGGTGGGCCACGTCGAGGAAGTGCGGCCAGAACCCGTCGGCGACCCCGCGGGCCGAGGTCATGCCGTTCGCCGGGAACCAGCCCAGCTTCACGGAGAACACCACGATGGCGATCATGCCGAGCCAGAAGGTGGGCGTGGACCACAGGGTGAGGGACACGGCCACCTGCAGCCGCTCGCCCGGGCTGCCGTGCCGCCAGCCCGAGCGGGCACCGGCCCAGATCCCGACCGATGCCGAGATCACCAGGGCGGTGCCGGTGAGCAGCACCGTCTCCGGCAGCCGGTCCAGCATCAGGTCGGTGACCTTGTCGTTGGAGACGTACGAGGTGCCCCAGTCCATGGTGAACAGGGACCGCACGTACTCCCAGAACTGCACGGCCATCGGCTCGTCCAGGCCGAGCCGCTCGCGGATCGCGGCGACCTGTTCGGGGGTGGCCGGAGTGTCGCCGACGACCGCGTCCACGGGGTCGCCGGCCAGCACGCGGAAGAGGAAGAACGAGGTGAGGACCACCAGCACGAGCGACACCAGCGCGCCGGAGAGCTTCACGCCGACGTAGCGCCAGAACTCGCCGCGGTGGGCCCAGCCACAGCGTCGCCCCGAGGCACGCCGCCGACGCGCCGCACAGCAGCAGCGGGACCGCGCGGACGCCCGACCACTCGATCGCCCTGCCGAGCACCGGGCCCGCCGCCACGCCGCCCGCCATCGACGCCGCGATCACCAGCGCGCCCGCGCGGCGGGCCCCCGGGGCGAGCCGGTGCAGCCACGGCAGCCCCGTGGGGAAGACCGGGGCGATGAACAGCCCCACCCCGGCGTACGCGTACGGCGCCGCCGACGGCACCGTCGCCAGCAGCAGACACGCCGTCATCCCCGCGCACGACACGGTGATGACGGCGGGCGCCGAGTGGCGCAGCGCCAGCGGGGCCGCCAGGAAGCGGCCGACCGTCATCGCCAGCCAGTACGCCGAGGTGGCGGTCGCCGCGGCGCCCGCGCCGTAGCCGACGGTCTCCAGATGCGTGGGCTCCCAGCCGCCGACGCCCGCCTCGACGCCCACATGCAGCACGTACAGGGCGACGAACACCGCGAGGATGCCCCCGATGCTCCGGCCCCGGACGTCGGGCGGCGCCGCCTCCGGCGACGGCGACCGGTCGGCCACCCCGCGCAGGCACAGCAGCAGCGGCAGGGTGACGGCCGCGAAGCCCAGGAAGACCCAGGCGTACCGGTCCGCCCCCACCGCGCCGATCAGCGCCGGGCCGAGGATCGCGCCGATGCCGAAGTGCGCGTTGAGGATGTTCAGCATGGCGGCCGAGCGGCGGCCGAAGCCCACCGCGAACAGCTGGTTGAGCCCGTAGTCGATGCCGCCGAAGCCGAGCCCCGCCACCAGGGCCGCGACCAGCGCCGCGGCCCAGCCCGGCGCCGCCGCGAAGCCCGCCGTCCCCACCGCCATGAGCAGGTACGACACGCCGAGGAGCTGCCGATTGCCGAGCCGTCCGTGGAGCCGGTCGAAGAGCAGTACGCCCGCGACGCCGCCCACGAAGTGGGCGCTGAGCCCGAGACCCGCGGCGGACGGCGAGAGCCCGAACTCCTCCCGGACGGCCGGGATCACCGGTCCGTAGAACGCCTGCAGCGCCCCGATCAGGACGAATCCGGCGCACGAGGCGACCACGGCCGCCGGGCTGAACAGCGCCGACGCCGGCGCGGACGTACGGGTGGAGGCGCTCACGGGTGTCCCTCTCCAAAGCAGACGCAGGGCACGCGTCGACGCCGCCCCGCCCCCTGGCAGGGCGGCGTCGACCGGCGGGTGTCAGCGGTGCCGGAACCGGTCCATGGCCGGCAGTGCCCTGTCGTCGTAGCCGAACAGGGCCTGGTTCTCCCAGGCGTTGCCCGACGCCGGGTCGGCCGGGTCCCAGCCGCTGCCGGCGACGGCCGTCCAGGCGGGCTCCCAGTACACGACGCCGAGGCCCCGGCCGCCCGGGACGGCCTCGACGACGTTCATGACGTCGCGCAGCCACGCCGACTGGCCGGCCGGTGTGGCCGGATAGCTGGCGACCAGCTCGTCCCGGCGGTCGATGATGTTCTCCAGGGGATCGTCGCTGTCCAGCCGGAAGGCGTACGCCGTCTCGGCGACCAGCACGTCCCTGCCGTAACGGGCGGCGACGTCGTCCATGTTGGCCTGCAGGTCGGACAGCACGCCGTGCCAGTAGCCGTAGAAGGACAGCGCGATGACGTCGAACGGCACGTCGTACGCGACGGCCTGGTCGAACCACCACCGCGTGCCGCCGTTGTCCCCGCCCTCGGCGAGGTGCAGCGCGACGCGGGTACTCGCGGACACCTCCTTCGCGGCGTCGGAGCCCGCGGTCAGCAGCCCCGCCAGCTGGGGCCAGTGCTCCCAGGAGCCGTCCGGCCAGAGCAGGCCGCCGTTGATCTCGTTGCCGATCTGCACCATGTCGGCCGTCGTGCCCTGCGCCTTGAGCGCGCTGAGCACGTCGTACGTGTGGTCGTGGACGGCGGTGCGCAGCTGCTCGTAGCCGTACGAGGCCCAGGCGGCGGGTTTGTTCTGCTTGCCCGGGTCGGCCCAGGCGTCGGAGTAGTGGAAGTCGACCAGCAGCTTCATGCCCTGGGCCTTGATGCGCCTGGCCATCGCCAGGACGTGCGCCTTGTCGTTGTAGCCGTCGGCGGGATCCATCCACACCTTCAGCCGGGCGTAGTCGGCGCCGGCGCCGCGCAGGATGTCCAGGGCGTCCCCGGGCGAGCCGTCGGCGCGGCGGTAAAGGGCGCCGTGGTCCTCGTTCTTGGGGAGGGAGGAGACGTCCACGCCCCTGACCGTGAGGCCCGTCGAGCCGGGGGTGAGGGTGACGTCGTCGACGTTGATCCACTCCTTGGCGTGCGCGTCGGAGGCCAGGCTGACCGTGCACGCGCCGCCCCGGACGTCGACGGAGGCGACGAGGCGGATCCACTGCCCGTTGAACGTGGGCTGCAGGTCGGTGCCCTGGGTGGGGCTGCCGCAGTCGCGCAGCGAGAGCGTGGCCGCGTTCTGCCCGCCGCTGGAGCGGATCCAGGCGGTGAGGGTGTACGGGCCGTCCGCCAGCCCGGTGAGCCGCTGCCGGGTCTCGACCCGGTACGGCGAGCGCGCCCAGTGCGTGAGCCGGAAGCCGCCGGTGTGCCCGCCGGCCTCGGTGTAGTCGGCGGAGGCGTCGCCGGCCGTGGACCAGCCGGCCGGTGCGGCGGTGCCGGTGCCGCCGGCCTCGAAACCGCCGTTGGCGAGGGTGGCCGCCGCTCCGGCCCGCGGTGCGGGGAGGGCGGCCGTGAGCAGGAGCGCGGCGAGGCCGGATATCGCGGCCGGGCGCAGGCCCCTGCGGGTCATGGTCGTGCGTGTGGTGCGGTTCATCATCGTCGATGTCCCTTCGACCATCTCGCGGTGGGTGGCGGCGGCCCCGGTCCTGCCTGTGCGCGGCCCCGCCGCCGTGGCCGGCCCGGTGCGCTGAGGCGAACAGGATGCGCACCGGGCCGGAGTTGTCGGGGTCTCAGCTCACCGTCCGCACGACCCGGACCGCGCCGGGCGGGACCGCGAGGCGTCCGTCGACGCCGTCGCCGGTGAGCAGTTCCCGGCCGGGCGCGTCGAGGGGCACCTTGACCTCGGCGGCGGTGTGGTTGATGGCGAAGACGAACTCGCGGCCGTCCTCGCCCCGGCGCCGTACCACCTCGACGTCGCGCGGCAGGTCCGCCCGCTCGGGCAGCGAGGCGTCGGCGGCGGCCAGGCCCAGCACGGTGTCCAGCGCGGCGGTGTCCAGCCGGGTCGAGACGTACCAGGCGGTGCCCGCGCCGACGCGGTGCCGGGTGATCGCGGGGCGGCCGGCGGCGGGCCCGTCGGCGTACGACCAGACGGCCTCGGCGCCGTGCGGGACGACGAACTCCGTCCACACGTCGCCGGTCAGCTCCGCCTCGTCCGGGCCGGTCAGCGTCACGTGCCGGCCGGGCAGCAGCGGGGCGAACTCCTCGACCGTCAGGCCGAGGACGTCGCGCAGCACGCCCGGGTAGGCGCCCGGGTGGACGCCGTCGTGCTCGTCGACGATGCCGGAGAAGTACGACACGACGAGCGTGCCGCCGCCCTCCGCGTACGCGCGCAGATTGCGGCCCGCCGCCTCGGAGGCGAGGTACAGCGCGGGCACCACGACCAGCGGATACGCCGTGAGGTCCGCGGTCGGGGGCACGAAGTCGACGGTGAGGTGGCGGTCGTAGAGGGCCTCGTAGTACGAGTCGAGGCGCTCGCGGGCGTCGTGGTCCTCGGTCGGGCGCCACTCCAGGCGCTGCGCCCACCACGACTCCCAGTCCCACACCACGGCCGCGTCGGCGACGGTCCGGGTGCCGCGGATCTCGCCGAGCGCGGCGAGGTCCGCGCCGAGCGCGCGCACCTCCCGCCACACCCGGGTGTCCGTGCCGCCGTGCGGCAGCATCGCCGAGTGGAACTTCTCCGCGCCGCGCCGCGAGGCCCGCCACTGGAAGAACATCGCGCCCTCGGAGCCGCGGGCGACGTGGCCGAGGGAGTTGCGGGCCATCTCGCCGGGCGCCTTGGCGGGGTTGCGGGGCTGCCAGCTGACCCCGCTGGTCGAGTGCTCCAGCAGCAGCCACGGCGCGCCCCCGGCGACGCCGCGGGTGAGGTCGGCGGCCAGGGCGAGGTTGACGTGGGTGCGGCGGCCGTCGGTGATCAGGTAGTGGTCGTTGGTGACGAGGTCGACCTCGGAGCCGAAGGCCCAGTAGTCCATGGACTCGCACTGCGAGGGGGCGGTCATGAAGTTGGTGGTGACGGGCACACCCGGGCTCAGCTCGTGCAGCAGATCGCGCTCGGCGGTGAAGTTCGCCCGGATCTGCGCGCCCGCGAAGCGCTGGTAGTCCAGCTCCTGGGCGGGGTTGACCACGGTGGGCGTGGCGCGGGGCGGGTTGATCTGGGCGAAGTCGCCGTAGCGCTGGCTCCAGAAGGCGGTTCCCCAGGCGTCGTTGAGCGCCTCGACGCCGCCGTAGCGGCCGGCGAGCCACTCGCGGAACGCGGCGGCGCAGGTGTCGCAGTAGCAGGCCGAGACCGGGACGCCGTACTCGTTGTTGACGTGCCACATCGCCACCGCCGGGTGCGCGCCGTAGCGGCGGGCGAGCTGTCCGGTGACGGCGCGGGCGGCCGTGCGGTACGCCGGTGAGCTGTGGCAGATCGCGCCGCGCGAGCCGAACTCGTAGCGCATGCCCTCCCGGGTCACCGGCAGCGCCTCGGGGTGGGCGCGGTAGAACCAGGCGGGCGGGGAGGCGGTGGGGGTGCCGAGGTCGACGCGGATGCCCGCCTCGTGGAGCAGCGCGACGATCCGGTCCAGCCAGCCGAAGTCGTAGCGGCCGGGCTCGGGTTCCAGGACGGCCCAAGAGAAGATCCCGACGCTGACCATGGTCACACCGGCCTCGCGCATCAGCGCCACGTCCTCGGCCCAGACCTCCTCGGGCCACTGCTCGGGGTTGTAGTCCCCGCCGAAGGCGAGCCGGTCGAGGCCCTTCGGGGCGTGGTGCGGCATGGGTCTCTCCTACTGGCTCGGGCTGCGCTGTGAACGTGCACACTCCATCTGGGCTGTGCACGTTCACACAACGAGATCATCGCTGCGACAGCAAGATAACCGCATGAGAACAACCATTGACAAGTGTCGGTTCTGTTTCTCTACTGTGAACGTTCACAAGACCACCCAGGGATTGATCACGACCTCGTCAGGGAGAGGGACACCCTCATGAAGATCCGTGTTACGGCTGCCTGCACCGCGGTGGCGCTGGCCGCCGGAGTCCTGCTGACCGGCTGCGGCTCGTCCGGTGACGGCGACACCGACGCCGCCGACTCCGGGCCCGTCAGCCTCACCTACTGGGCCTGGGCGCCGGGCCTGGACAAGGCCGCCGCGGTGTGGAACGAGAAGCACCCGGAGATCAAGGTCACCGTGCAGAAGCAGGCGTCCGGCGACGACCTCGTCACGAAGATCATCACGGCTGCCAAAGCGCACAAGGCGCCGGACCTGATCCAGGCCGAGTACCAGGCCCTGCCGACCATGATCAGCAACGACATCCTGGCCGACATATCCGACGAGGTGGGCGGGTCGAAGAAGGACTTCCCCGACGGACTGTGGCAGCAGGTGACCCTCGGCTCGGACGCCGTGTACGCGCTGCCCCAGGACTCCGGTCCGCTGATGTTCTACTACCGCCAGGACCTCTTCGAGCAGTACGGCCTCAAGGTCCCCACCACCTGGGACGAGTTCGCCGAGACCGCGCGCGCCGTGAAGAAGGCGGACCCGAGCCGGTCGCTGACCACATTCTCGGCCACCGACCCGGGCCTGTTCGCCGGCCTCGCCCAGCAGGCGGGCGCCCGGTGGTGGACCACCGAGGGCGAGACGTGGAAGGTGGCGCTCTCCGACGACGCCACCACGAAGGTCGCGGACTTCTGGGGCGGTCTGGTGAAGGAGGGCGCCGTCGACAACCAGCCGATGTACACCCCCGCCTGGAACAAGGCCCTGAACACCGGCAAGCAGATCGCCTGGGTGAGCGCGGTGTGGGCGCCGGGCGTGCTGTCGTCGGTCGCCCCCGACACCAAGGGCAAGTGGGCGATGGCCCCGCTGCCGCAGTGGACCGCGGGCGAGCAGACCACCGGCAGCTGGGGCGGCTCGACGACGGCCGTCTCCACGGACTCCAAGCACAAGGAGGCCGCGGCGAAGTTCGCCACCTGGCTCAACACCGACCCCGAGGCGCTGTCCGTGCTCGTGAAGGAGGGCGGCATCTACCCGGCCGCCACCGCCGCCCAGTCCGGTGACGTCCTCACCACGCCCGAGTTCTTCGCCAACCAGCCCGACTTCTACGCCACCGCCGCGCAGATCTCGCAGACCACGTCGCCCGCCGCCTGGGGTCCGAACGTCAACGTCGCGTACCAGTCCTTCAAGGACGCCTTCGGCAAGGCGGCCAAGGACAAGGCGGACTTCGGCTCAGCGCTGACGGCCATGCAGGACGCGACGGTCGCGGACCTGAAGAAGCAGGGCTTCGAGGTCGGCGAGTGACGACGGCACGCCGGAAGGCGTACGGCCCGCGCCGGGCGCCGTACGCCTTCCTCCTCCCGGCCGGCGCGCTGTTCGTGCTGTTCTTCGCCCTGCCCATCGGCTACGCGATCTATCTGAGCCTGCGCAAGGTCGAGGTCAAGGGCCTAGGTCTGGGCAAGGGTTCGCGCTCGGAGACCTGGGCGGGTCTGTCGAACTACTCCGCCGCGTTCCACGACTCCGAGCTGCTGCACGGGGCGCTGCGGGTGCTGGGCTACGGGCTGATCGTGATCCCGGTGATGCTGGGGCTGGCGCTGGTGTTCGCCCTGATGCTGGACGCCGAGCGAGTACGCGGGGCGTCCTTCAGCCGGCTGGTGATCTTCCTGCCGTACGCCATCCCCGGCGTGGTGGCGGCGACCCTGTGGGGCTTCCTCTATCTGCCGGACGTCAGCCCGCTGCACTGGGCGCTGCGGGAGCTGGGGCTGCCCGAGCCGGACCTGCTGGACGGCGGACCGCTCTACCTCGCGCTGTCGAACATCGCGGTGTGGGGCGGCACCGGCTTCAACATGATCGTCATCTACACCGCGCTGCGCGCCATCCCGGCCGAGGTGTACGAGGCGGCGCGGCTCGACGGCTGCTCGCAGCTGCAGACCGCGCTCCGCATCAAGATCCCGATGGTCGCGCCGTCGCTCGTCCTCACCTTCTTCTTCTCGGTGATCGCGACGCTGCAGGTGTTCAACGAGCCGATGACCATCAAACCCCTCACCAACGCCATGTCCACCACCTGGAGCCCGCTGATGAAGGTCTACTCGGACGCCTTCGTGAACGGCGACATCTACTCCGCGGCCGCCTCCGCGGTGCTGATCGCGCTCGTCACGCTGGTGCTGTCCTTCACCTTCCTGAAGACGGTGGGCTCCCGTACGAACCGGGAGGACGCCCGATGAGCGACCTCGCCCTCTCCCCCGGCCGTTCCGGGCGCCGTTCGGCGCCCGCGGCCGGGACCACGCCCGGCACCGCGCAGGGTCCGCCGCGCCGCCGGATCGCGCTGGTCCCGTCGGTGGCACTGCTGCTCGGGGCGCTGTACTGCCTGATCCCGGTGGCCTGGGTGGTGATCGCGGCCACCAAGTCGGAGAGCGAGCTGTTCTCGACCTTCACATTCGCGCCCGGCACCGGCCTGTTCGACAACATCGCGGAGCTGTCGGCGTACCGCGACGGCCTGTACTGGCGCTGGCTGGCCAACACCGCCCTGTACGCGGGCGCGGGCGCGCTGCTGTCCACCGCCGTCTCGGCGCTGGCCGGCTACGCGCTCGCGGTCTACCGCTTCCGCGGCCGCGAGCCGGTCTTCAACGTGCTGCTCGCCGGCGTGCTGATGCCGCCGGTGATCCTCGCCGTCCCGCAGTACCTGCTGCTGGCCAAGGCGAACCTGACGGACAGCTACCTCTCGGTGCTGCTCCCGGTCATCCTCTCCCCGTACGGCATCTATCTGGCCCGCATCTACGCCGCGGCGGCGGTCCCGGCGGAGGTCGTCGAGGCGGGTCGGATGGACGGCGCGAGCGAGTGGCGGATCTTCTACCGGATCGCGCTGCCCATGCTGCAGCCGGGGCTGGTGACGGTGTTCCTGTTCCAGTTCATCGCCGTCTGGAACAACTTCCTGCTGCCGTTCATCATGCTCGGCGACGACAAGCGGTTCCCCCTCACGCTGGGTCTGTTCACGATGCTGCGCCAGGGCGCGCAGACGCCGGCCATGTACTCGCTGGTGATCACCGGGGCGCTGCTGGCCGTCGTACCGCTGATCGCGCTGTTCCTGGTCATTCAGCGTTTCTGGAGCCTGGACCTGCTGTCCGGGGCCGTAAAGTCCTGAGCAGTGGCCGGGCCGATGAGGAAAGATCTGAAAGCATGACACGTACGGACGGCCACACGGGCCGCGCGGGGGACCGGCGCCGGGCCCCCACCATCCACGACGTGGCGCGGGTCGCCGGCGTGTCGCGCGGCACCGTCTCCCGGGTGCTCAACGGCGGGCAGAACGTCAGCCCCGCCGCGCTGGAGGCGGTGAACGCCGCGATACGCAAGACGGGTTACGTCGTCAACCGCGCCGCACGGCAGATGGTGACCGGCCGCTCGGGTTCGGTGGCGTTCCTGCTGACCGAACCGCAGGAGCGGCTCTTCGACGACCCGAACTTCAGCAATCTGCTGCGGCTGTGCACGGCCGAGCTGGCCCTGCACGACATCCCGCTGCTGCTGATGATCGCGGGTACGGAGGACGAGCGCCGGCGCAATATGCGGTACATCACCGCCGGTCACGTCGACGGCGTCCTGCTCATCTCCAGCCACTTCGGCGACCCGGTGACGGCGGAGCTGAAGAAGGCCGGGGTGCCGCTGGTGATGTGCGGCAAGCCGATGGACCACAGCGCCAAGGTCGCGCACGTCGCGGCCGACGACCGGGACGGCGCGCGGGACATGGTGCGCTATCTCGTCGAGTCGGGGCGGCGCCGGATCGCCACGGTGACCGGTCCGCTGGACACCCCCGGCGGGGTGGACCGGCTGGCGGGTTACCGTGACTCGCTCACCGCGGCGGGGCTGCCGGCGGACGAGGCGCTGATCGCGACCGGCGACTACAGCCGCCGGAGCGGCGAACTGGCCGCGGAGCAGCTGCTGGAACGCGCCCCGGACCTGGACGCGGTGTTCGTGGCCTCGGACCTGATGGCGCAGGGCGTGCTGGCGGCGCTGGAGCGCGCGGGCCGCCGCGTGCCGCAGGACGTGGCGGTGGGCGGTTTCGACGACTCCCCCGCGGCCACGGCGGCACGCCCGGCGCTGACGACGATCAGGCAGCCGTACGACCGGATCAGCGCGGAGATGGTCCGGGTGCTGCTGGCGCAGATCGACGGCGACGACCCGGCGGCGGTGATCCTGCCGACGGAGCTGGTACGGCGGGACTCGGCGTAGAACGGCGGGACTCGGCGTAGGACGGCGGGGCGGGGCACGCGGTCGTGCCCCGCCCGGCGGTCGTGTCCGCCAGGATCCCCGGGCGCCCTACTCAGCGCACCAGCAGCCCTTCTGAGTAGCCGTACTCATGTCCGTCCCACGCCCCCCGAGCAGACTTCGGGGCATGAGACGAACCTCTGGCAGACGCCAACACGCCCTGCGCACCGCCGCCGTTGCGTCCCTGTGCGCCCTCGTGCTCGCCGGCTGCGGCACCAAGGGCGCGGACGACGGGAAGGCCGGCGGACGCGGGCAGGTGGCGGCCGAGCCCGCCGCCGATCCCGGAGAGGGCGGCGGGGACGCGGAGTTCATCGACTTCATGCAGATGCTGGTCGACGTCGCCGGTCCGTGCGTCGCAGACCCACCCACCCCCGACGACGAGGAGGAGACCGGCGCGCCGCACGCCCCCACCGCCTCGCCGCCCGAACTGGAGCCGGCGGACGAGGCACCGCCCAGCACCGACGCCCTGGCGCCCCGTGATCCCGCCGTGGAGCTGAGCGACGCGGAGAAGTGCGCGGCGGCCCGCCACACCGCACGCGTCGACAAGGCCCTCGCGGGCACCCCGGACCCCTCCCGCACCCAGGTCGCCGACGCGCTGCGGCGCCTCGGCTACATCGACGAGCGCGTCGAGGTCCCCCAGCTCCCGGCGGGCGGCGGCGTGGACTTCACCCTCGATCTGCGGGTCATGGGCGGCGCGCTCTGCCTCGACGGCCACGTCGCCGCCGGGCGGACCACCGGCACGCCGTACGGGGCGGTCGCCGAGGTCCCGTGCGCGGGGTCGCGCGCAGTGCACTGAGACCACACCGACAGAAGCAGGCAGCATGTGATCACAAACCGATCACATAACTCCCTTCAATGATCGAACACTTACACCCGCTGGCAAGATCAATGCCGTTCGATCATCTGAATGCAAGCTACACGCATCAAAGGGAGCATCCCATGCGCAAGTTCGGGCGCACCGGCGTCGTGCTGATGGCGATGGCCGGCATGTTCGTACTCAACCAGGGCACCGCCCAGGCGTTGGAGACGTACTGCTGGGCCGAGGACGGCGACGCCGGCGGTGTGTCGTGCCAGATCTGGCACGAGGCGGACGGCCAGCACGTCGACTCCGTGAAGTTCGACGCGTACGGCGAGCATCTGACGATCTACGACCTCGTCGAGGACGGCAAGGGCGTGATGGCCGAGGTCAACGGCCAGCCGTACTGGGGCGCGCCGTCCGCCTACGGCCCGATCGAGTTCAACCTGAGCATCGCCGAGGGGACGAAGGTGACGCTGACCTCCTGCCAGACCAACAACGGCAGCGTCTACGACTGCGCCTCGAGGACCGCCACGGCCTGAAGCCCCCGGCACCACCGGAACCACCCGGCGGACCGCCCCGCAGCCCACCCGGCAGCGGCGCGGTCCGCCGGTCGCGTTCCACGGCCCAAGACACGACGACACGACCATTGACACCCCCCGGAAGACGTCCGCTACTGTCACGCCAGCATTTCGAACGCATGACGAAATATCGAACGTGACGGAGGGCCAACTGCCGTGCGTATCACCGGCATCAGCATCCATGTCGTGGGCACCCCCTGGCGGAACCTCACCTATGTGCGGGTGCACACCGACGAAGGACTGACCGGCGTCGGCGAGACCCGGATGCTGGGCCGCACCGACGCCCTGACCGGCTATCTGCGCGAGGCCGAGCGCAACCACATCGCCGGCTCCGACCCGTTCGCGGTCGAGGACCTGGTGCGCCGGATGAAGTACGGCGACTACGGGCGGGCCGGCGAGATCGTCATGTCCGGCATCGCGGTCGTGGAGATGGCCTGCTGGGACATCAAGGGCCAGGCGCTGGGCGTACCGGTGTGGCAGCTGCTGGGCGGCAAGGTGACCGACAGGGTCAAGGCGTACGCCAACGGCTGGTACACCGTCGAGCGCACCCCCGAGGCGTTCCACGCCGCCGCCCGCAGGGTCGTCGAGCGCGGCTACCGGGCGCTGAAGCTGGACCCGTTCGGCACCGGGCACTTCGAGCTCGACCACGCCGAGTCCCTGCGGTCCGTCGCCCTGGTGGAGGCGGTCCGCGACGCCATCGGCCCGGAGGCGGAGCTGATGGTGGAGATGCACGGCCGGTTCAGCCCCGCCACCGCGGTGCGCCTCGCCCGCGAGCTGGAGCCGTTCCGGCCCGCGTGGCTGGAGGAGCCGGTGCCGCCGGAGAACCTCAAGGCGCTGGCCAAGGTCGCCGGGAAGACCGACCTGCCGATCGCGACCGGGGAGCGGATCCACGACCGGATCGAGTTCCGCGAGCTGTTCGAGTCGCAGGCGGCCGACATCATCCAGCCCGACCTCGGGCACATCGGCGGCATCCTGGAGACCCGCAAGCTGGCCGCCACCGCCGAGACGCACTACATGCTGATCGCCCCGCACAACGTGGGCGGCCCGGTGCTGACCGCCGCCTCGCTCCAGCTCGCGGGCTGCACGCCGAACTTCAAGATCCTGGAGCACTTCAACGACTTCGCCGACGCGGAGATCAAGAAGGTGGTCAAGGGCGCCCCCGAGGTCGTCGACGGCTACTTCCAGCTGCCGCAGGCCCCGGGCCTCGGCGTCGAGCTGGACGTAGACGCCGCCGCGGAGTTCCCGCAGCAGCAGGCCCGCTTCGACCTGTGGGCCGAGGGCTGGGAGAAGCGCGACCCGGCCGGGGAGCAGCGGTGACGCCCACGGCGTACGACGCGATCGTCCTGCGACGCCCCGGCGACTGGAGCCTGGAGCGCGTCGAGGCGCTCCCGCCCGGCCCGGGCGAGGTCCGGGTCCGGGTGCACGCCGCCGGCATCTGCGGCAGCGACCGCGAGGTCTACGACGGCACCCGCCCCCTGGACTACGTCCGCTACCCCGGCACCCCGGGGCACGAGTGGGCCGGCACGGTCGAGGCCGTCGGCGACGGCGTCGACCGCGCGCTCACCGGCCGCAAGACCGTCGCCGAGGGCTTCCGCAACTGCCAGACCTGCGAGCGCTGCCGTACCGGTGAGACCAGCCTGTGCGCCGCCCCGTACGACGAGACGGGGTTCACCCGGCCCGGCGCGTTCGCCGCGTACGTCACCGTCCCCTCCCGGCTGCTGCACCTCCTGCCCGACGACGCCGACCTGCGGGCCGCGGCCCTGCTGGAGCCCGCCGCGGTCGTCTCCTCCGCGCTGCTCACGGCCCGCCCGCAGCCCGGCGAGCGGATCGCCGTCGTCGGCGGCGGCACCCTGGGCCTGATCGCCGTACAGCTGCTGGCCGCCTACTCCCCCGCCGAGCTGCTGCTCGTCGAGCCGCGCGCCGAACGCGCCTGGCAGGCGCCGCTGTTCGGCGCGAGCGCCACGGCCCACCCGGACCGGGCCGCGGGAAGCTTCGACCTGGTCGTCGAGACCGCCGGCGCCCCCCGTTCCGCCGCCCTGTCCGTCGCGCTCGCCCGTCGCGGCGGCCGGGTGGTGCTCACCGGCATCCCCGAGCCGGGCGCCGAGGGCATCGACCCGATCGACCTGGCGATGCGCCAGGTCGCCGTCCACGCCGTCTTCGGCGCCCCGTCCCGGGCCTGGTCGTACGCCGTACGCGCCTTCGGCACCGGAGCGCTGTCGCCGGCCGCCCTCATCACGCACGAGCTGCCGCTCGCGGAGTACGGCAAGGCGGTCCAGCTCGTCGGCAGCGGCGATCCGGAGGTCGGCAAGGTTCTGCTCCACCCCTGAACAGCGCCCGTCCGGGTACCGCACCTCCGTACGTCGCAGACTTCGAATGGCGTCCGAAATACCGAACAAGCAAGACCCGCCCGGAAAGACCGCACAGGAACCACCGCTCCCGCCCCGAAAGGACCCCCGTGTCCCACTCCCCCGGCGAACCGGCCCTCGGCCGTCTGGGCTTCGGCCCCGGCGATCCGAACCCGGCCGACGCCTCCCCGCACACCTTCCCCGACGGAGGCCGCTGGCGCACCGAGATACCCTCCGTCGAAGGCCCCGAAGCCCTCGCCGTCGTACTCAAGGAAAGCGAGCAGCTCGCGGTCCCCGTGCACCGCATCAGCCAGGGCAGCGGCGTGTGGATGCTCACCGACGCCGAGATCACCGAGATGGTCGCCGCCTGCGGCGAACGCGGCGTCGAGCTGAGCCTGTTCACCGGCCCCCGCGGCACCTGGGACACCGGCGCCGCCACCCGCACCCCGTCCGGCGGCGCCGGACTGCGCGCCCGCGGCCACGACCAGCTCGCCGGCTGCGTCGAGGACGCCGTCCGCGCCGCCGGACTCGGCGTCAAGTGCCTCCTGGTCGCCGACGAGGGCGTGCTGTGGCTGCTGCACCGGATGCGCGAGGCCGGCGAGCTGCCAGCCGACACCACGATCAAGGTCTCCGCGCTCGTCGGACCGGTCAACCCGGCGGCGTACAGCGTCTGGGAGCGGCTCGGCGCCGACTCCCTCAATGTGCCCTCCGACCTGACCCTGCAGCACCTCACCGAGATCCGCCGGGTCAGCCGCGCCCCCGTCGACCTGTACGTCGAGGCGCCCGACGACCTCGGCGGCTACGTCCGGATGTACGACGCGGCCGAACTCATCCGCCGGGCCGCCCCGGTGTACCTGAAGTTCGGCCTGTCCAAGGCCCCCGGCATCTACCCGTACGGCGCGCACATGCGCGACACCGTGCTGGCCACCGCACGCGAGCGGGTCCGCCGCGGCCGTCTCGTCCTCGATCTGCTGGCCCGGCTCGGCGCCGACGCCGGCATGTCCCCCCTGGGCTCCCGGCTCCCCGGCGAGCTCAACCGTTTCCCCCTCCCCGCCCATGAAGGGAACTGACCACTCCATGCGAAACAACCGAGCCGCGCGCCTGCGCACCGCCGCCACCGCCCTGACCGCCGTGCTGGCACTCGGCGCACTCACCGCCTGCGGGCAGGACAGCGAAGGAGGGAGCAAGAACCAGGACACCGGCGACGCCAAGGGCGGCACCATCGGCATCGCGATGCCCACCAAGTCGTCCGAGCGCTGGATAGCCGACGGCGACAACATGGTCAAGGAACTCAAGGCCATGGGCTACAAGACGGACCTGCAGTTCGGCGACGACAAGGTCGAGAACCAGGTCGCCCAGATCGAGAACATGATCTCCAAGGGCCACAAGGCCCTGGTGATCGCCGCGATCGACGGCTCGTCCCTCACCGACGTGCTCGCCAAGGCCAAGGAGGCGGGGGTCGCGGTCATCGCCTACGACCGTCTCATCCGCGGCACGGAGAACGTCGACTACTACGCCACCTTCGACAACCACAAGGTGGGCGAGCTGCAGGCGCAGTACATCGTCGACTCGCTGAAGCTGGACGAGAAGACCGGCGAGAAGTTCAACGTCGAGCTGTTCGCCGGCTCCCCCGACGACAACAACACGCACTTCTTCTTCGAGGGCGCGATGGAGACCCTCAAGCCCTACCTGGACAAGGGCCAGCTGACCGTCAAGTCCGGGCAGACCGAGCTCAACCAGGTCTCCACGCTGCGCTGGGACGGCGGCACGGCGCAGAAGCGCATGGACGACCTGCTCAGCAAGAACTACACCTCCGACGACGTCGACGCGGTCCTCTCGCCGTACGACGGCATCTCCATCGGCATCCTCTCCGCGCTGAAGAGCGCCGGCTACGGCAGCGGCGGCAAGGCGCTGCCCGTGGTCACCGGCCAGGACGCCGAGCTGGCGTCGGTGAAGTCCATCATCGCGGGCGAGCAGACGCAGACGGTCTACAAGGACACCCGCAAACTCGCCAAGCAGGCCGCGCAGATGACCGACGCGGTGCTGACCGGCGGCAAGCCGGAGGTCAACGACACCGAGTCGTACGAGAACGGCGTGAAGACGGTCCCGGCGTACCTGCTGGACCCGGTGAGCATCGACAAGACCAACTACCAGACGCTCGTCGACGAGGGCTACTACACCGCGGGGCAGCTCAAGTGACACACCCCCACCCGACACGGCCCGTCCTGGAGATGCGGAACATCTCCAAGACGTTCCCGGGCGTGCGGGCGCTCGCCGGGGTCGACCTCGTGGTCGCCCCCGGCGAGATCCACGCCGTCTGCGGGGAGAACGGCGCCGGCAAGTCGACGCTGATGAAGGTCCTGAGCGGCGTGCACCCGGTCGGCTCCTACGAGGGGGACATCCTCTTCGAGGGCGAGGGCTGCGCCTTCCGGGACATCCGGGCCAGCGAGCAGCGCGGCATCGTGATCATCCACCAGGAGCTCGCCCTGGTGCCGTACCTGTCCATCGCGGAGAACATCTTCCTCGGCAACGAGCACGCGAGCCGCGGCATCATCTCCTGGAGCGAGACACTGCGGCACGCCTCGGCCCTGCTGAAGCGCGTCGGGCTGGGGGCGGAGAAGCCGCAGACCCGGGTCGCGGACATCGGCGTCGGCAAACAGCAGCTGGTGGAGATCGCCAAGGCGCTCTCCAAGCAGGTCAAGCTGCTGATCCTGGACGAGCCGACGGCCGCGCTGAACGACGAGGACAGCCGCAAGCTGCTGGACCTGATCCTGGAGTTCAAGTCCCACGGCATCGCCTGCATCCTCATCTCGCACAAGCTGAACGAGGTCCGCCGGGTCGCCGACCGGGTCACCATCCTGCGCGACGGCCGCACCATCGAGACCCTGGACGCCGCCGAGGCCACCGAGGACCGCATCATCCGCGGCATGGTCGGCCGCGACCTCGACCACCGCTTCCCGGACCGCACCGCGTACGAGGGCAGGCACGGCGTGGCCCTGCGGGTCGAGAACTGGACGGTCCGCCACCCCATCGACCGCGAGCGCAAGGTGGTCGACGACGTGACGGTGGAGGTGCGGCGCGGCGAGATCGTCGGGATCGCCGGGCTGATGGGCGCGGGCCGTACGGAGCTCGCGATGAGCGTCTTCGGCCGCTCGTACGGCGTGTACGACGGCGGAACGGTGAAGGTCGACGGCCGGGAGGTCACCACCCGCTCCGTCCCGGAGGCCGTCGGCCACGGCATCGCGTACGTCACCGAGGACCGCAAGACGTACGGGCTGAACCTCATCGACGACATCAACCGCAACATCTCCCTGGCCTCCCTGCGGGGACTCACCCGGCGGGGCGTCGTCGACGAGCACGAGGAGCGGCGGGTCGCCGAGTCCTACCGCACCTCCATGAACATCAAGGCCCCGACCGTGCACGAGACGGTGGGCCGGCTCAGCGGCGGCAACCAGCAGAAGGTCGTGCTCAGCAAGTGGATCCACGCGGATCCCGAGGTGCTGATCCTCGACGAGCCGACCCGCGGCATCGACGTCGGCGCCAAGTACGAGATCTACACGGTCATCGACCGGCTCGCCGCGCGCGGCAAGGCGGTCGTGTTCATCTCCTCCGAGCTGCCGGAGCTGCTGGGGATGTGCGACCGCATCTACACCATGGCCGCCGGCCGCCTCACCGGTGAGGTGCCGCGCGCCGAGGCAACCCAGGAAGTCCTCATGCGCCACATGACCAAGAACGTAAGGGACGACTCATGAGCCCGGTCACCACCGACAAGCCGCCGGCCCCCGCCGCCGCGGCGACCCAGGGGGCGGGCGGTCAGCTCACCGGCGCCCTGCTCGCCGCGATGCGCGCGAACATGCGCCAGTACGGGATGCTGATCGCCCTCGGTCTGATCGTCGTGCTGTTCCAGATCTGGACCGACGGCACGCTGCTGATGCCGCGCAACGTCTCCAACATCGTCCAGCAGAACGGCTACATCCTGATCCTCGCGATCGGCATGATGATCGTCATCATCGCCGGCCACATCGATCTGTCGGTGGGCTCGCTGGCGGCGTTCGTCGGGGCGATCGCCGCGGTGATGATGGTCGAGCAGAACTTCCCGTGGCCGGTGGCGCTGGCCGCCTCGCTGGTCATCGGGGCGATCGCCGGGGCCTGGCAGGGCTTCTGGATCGCGTACGTCGGCATACCGTCGTTCATCGTCACCCTGGCCGGCATGCTCCTCTTCCGGGGCGCCACCCAGATCGTCCTGGAGGGGCAGTCGATCGCCCCGTTCCCGCGCGGCTTCCAGAACATCAGCCAGGGCTTCCTCCCCGAGGTCGGCCCGGACACGAACTACCACAACCTCACCCTGCTGATCGGCTTCGCGGTCGCGGCCGTCGTGCTGTGGCAGGAGTGGCGGGACCGGCGCCGGCAGCTGGCGTACGAACTGGACGTGCTGCCGCTGCAGCTGTGGGCGCTCAAGTGCGTGGCCGTGGTGGCGGCGATCGTCACCTTCACGATGCTGCTGGCCAGCTACCGGGGCGTCCCGGTGGTGCTGCTCATCATGTGCGGGCTGCTGATCGCGCTCGGCTTCGTGATGCGCAACGCCGTCGTCGGCCGGCACGTGTACGCCCTCGGCGGCAACAAGGCGGCGGCAAAGCTGTCGGGCGTCAAGGACAAGCGGGTCACCTTCCTCGTCTTCGTCAACATGGGCGTGCTCGCGGCGCTGGCCGGCTGCGTCTACGCGGCCCGGCTGAACGCGGGCACCCCGCAGGCCGGCATCAACTTCGAACTCGAGGCCATCGCGGCGTCCTTCATCGGCGGCGCGTCGATGAGCGGCGGCGTCGGCACGGTGCTGGGCGCCATCATCGGCGGCCTGGTGCTGGGCGTACTCAACAACGGCATGTCGCTGGTCGGCATCGGCACGGACTACCAGCAGGTCATCAAGGGCCTCGTCCTGCTGGCGGCGGTCGGCTTCGACGTGTGGAACAAGCGCAGGGCCGGGTCGTGACCCGGAGCTGAGTCACCGGGTCCGGGGCGCCGCCCCGGACCGTTCCTTCCCGGAAGTGACAAGGAGCCACGGAAATGACTACGAGCAGACGCACGTTACTCGCCGCGACGGCGACCACGGCCGGCACGCTGGCGGCCGGCCTGTCCGCCGCTCCCGCGGCGCACGCGGCCCCGGGCCGCCGTCCGGCGCGGGAGTTCTTCGGCCGGCTGGCCGACGGCACCCGGGTGGACCGCTGGACGCTGGCCAACGGCGGCACCCGGATGGCGGTGCTGTCGTACGGCGGCATCGTCCAGTCGCTCGAACTGCCGGACCTGCGCGGCCGGTACGCGAACGTCTCGCTGGGCTTCGACAACCTCGAGGACTACGTGGCGTTGAGCCCGTACTTCGGCGCGCTCATCGGCCGGTACGGCAACCGCATCGCGGGCGGGACGTTCACGCTGGACGGCACGGCGTACCAACTGCCGCTGAACAACGGCCCGAACAGCCTGCACGGCGGTACGCAGGGCTTCGACAAGCGGGTGTGGGACGTGGAGCCGTTCGTGTCGGGCCCGGACGTCGGCCTGACACTCCGGTACGTCAGCGGCGACGGGGAGATGGGCTACCCGGGGGCGCTGTCCGTTCGCGTGGACTACACGCTCACGGGCGGCGGCGACTGGCGCATCGACTACCGGGCCACGACGACCAGGCCCACGGTGGTGAACCTCACCAGCCACGTGTACTTCAACCTGGCCGGCGAGGGCAGCGGCGACGTCTACGACCACGAACTGCGCATCGCCGCCGCCCGCTACACCCCGGTCGACGCGACCCTGATCCCGACGGGCGAACTCGCGCCGGTCGCGGGCACGCCCTTCGACTTCCGGCGGTCCAAGCCGATCGGCGCCGACATCCGGGTCAGCCACCCGCAGGTGCTGTTCGGCCAGGGCATCGACCACAACTTCGTGCTGGACAAGGGCATCACCCGCACGCCCGATAACATCGTCACGGTCCATGAGCCGCGCTCGGGCCGTACGATGAGGATCGCCACCACGGAGCCCGGACTGCAGTTCTACAGCGGCAACTTCCTGGACGGCTCGTTCGCCGGAACCTCCGGCCGGGTCTACCGCCAGGGAGACGGCTTCTGCCTCGAAACGCAGCACTACCCGGACTCCCCGAACCACCCGTCGTTCCCCACGACGGTCCTGCGCCCGGGCGAGACCTACCGCTCCACGACGGTCCACTCGTTCGCCTGAGCCCCACAGACCACTCCGTCCCGCGGGACCTGACCCCCGCGGGGCGGAGTGCCGCACGCGCGCGTTCAGCCGGCGAACGGCGGCTGCGGGAGACCCCGGCCCGCGTCTCGTACGACGAGCAGGGAGCCGGACAGCGGAGCGCGGTCGCCGATCGCGGCCGTGGTGATGTACAGGTCGGTGAGGTCGCGGCCCCCGAACGCGCAGGCCGTGGGGCGGGCCACGGGGACCCGGACCGTGCGGTCCAGGGCGCCGTCAGGCGTGTAGCGGCGGACCGCTCCGCCGTCCCACAGCGCCACCCAGACGCCGCCCCCGGCGTCGACGCACAGACCGTCGGGGAAGCCCGCGCCCTGCTCGATCCGGGCGAACGGGCGCCGGTTGACGGCCTTGGGGCCGTCCGTGTCGAAGACGTCGATCCGGCCCGTGGGTGAGTCGGCGTAGTACATCAGGGAGCCGTCCGGGCTCCACCCCGTGCCGTTGCTCACCGCCACGTCGTCCAGCACCGTGACCGCCGTGCCGTCCGCGCCGAGACGGATCAGCGTGCCGCCGCCGGGAGCCTCGTCGTACCGCATCGTCCCGGCCCACAGCGCGCCGTCCGGCGCGACCGCCGCGTCGTTGCCCCGCCGCCCCGGCACGGGGTCGTGGTGCAGCCAGGAGAAGGCCCCGGCCTCGTCGTACGCGCCCACGCCGTCACGGAGGTTGACCACGATCCCGCCGCCGGCGCGCGGCTTCGCGGCGCCCACGTGCTGCTCGGTGGCCAGCACCGTGCGGCGGCCGGAGACCGGGTCGTAGGTGTGGACCCGGAAGCCCAGGATGTCGACCCACAGCAGCCGCTGCCTGTCCGGGTCCCAGGTCGGGCCCTCGCCCAGCTCGGCACGGGCGTGCACCGCGCACTCGACGCCGCTCACAGCCGCCCCCGGTAGCCCAGCCGCGCGGACAGCTCCTGCGCGCCCTTGGTCGCCAGCTCCGCCAGCTCCCGCCGGCGCTCCGCGCTCCACCGGATCATCGGCACCGAGATGCTCATCGCGGCCACCACCCGGCCCGCGGAGTCCCGCACGGGCGCCGCCACGCAGGAGACGTCCGGGTTGGACTCGCGCTCCTCGACGGCGACTCCGTGCTCGCGGATCCCCGCGAGATGGCGGCGCAGTTCGTCGGGCGAGGTGTAGCTCTGGTCGGTCATCGCGACCAGCGGGCGCCCCGCCGGCAGCCGGGCGTCGAGCGTCGCCTCGGGCAGGGAGGCGAGCAGCATCTTGCCGACGGCCGTGCAGTGCGCCGGCAGCCGGCGCCCGGCCGCGGAGACCATCCGTACCGCGTGGGTGCTGTCGATCTTCGCGACGTAGATGACGTCGGCGTCCTCCAGGATCGCCACATGCACGGTCTCGTCGCAGGTCTCGGCCACCTTGCGGGCCACCTCGCGCCCCTCGGCGGCGAGGTCCAGCCGCTCCCCGAAGGCGCTGCCGAGCTGGTACGTGCGCACGCCCAGCCGGTAGCGTCCGGGCTGACCCGGCACCCCGCTGAGGTAGTTGCGCGCGGCCAGCGTGGTGACCAGCTCGTGGACCGTGGTCCGGGGCAGGCCCAGCCGCCGGGTGATCTCGGGGGCGGAGAGACTGTCGTCCGGGCCCAGGAACAGCTCGAGTATGTCCATCGCCCGGGTCACGGCGGGCACGAGACGGCCCATGGCACCTGCACCTCTCATTCGAAATCCCGATCACTGACCGAAACTGCGAACACACCCTATCGGCACGCAGTTCGGCCAGGGAAGACTTCGACCCAGCCTTCCGGACGGGGGTCCCGGCGTCATCCCCCGGACAGACGCAGCAGGCCCGCGTCCGTCCGGCGGAAGCCGCAGGCGTCGAAGTAGAACGGGCCCAACTCGTCCTCGAAGTCGACGTGCAGCCAGTCGCATCCGGCGGCCCGGGCGCCCTCCGCGGCGGCGGCGACGAGCGCGGTGCCGACTCCCCGGCCCTGGGCCGACCCGGCCACCACCGTGTCCAGCAGGAAGGCGTGCACGCCCCCGTCCCAGACGACGTTGACGAAGCCGACGAGCCGTCCGTCCTCCCGCGCGCACACCCAGCCCAGACTGTGCCGGGCCAGCCGCTCCGTCCACGGCGTGTCCCCCGGCGGATGACCGAACCCCTCGGCGTGCAGCGCGTTCAGGGTCCGGTCGTCCGCATCGCCCCGCCATTCGTACGTGATCGCCATGGCGGCGATCCTAGAAGGCGGGGCCGGGCGTCACGCCGGGAGGTCCACCAGCGAGGCCAGCGCCGCGCGGTGGGCTCCCGGTGTGCCGAGGGCCAGTTGGGAGGACTTGGCGCGCTTGAGGTAGAGGTGCACGGGGTGCTCCCAGGTCATGCCGATGCCGCCGTGCAGCTGCACCGCCTCCTCCGCCGCCCGTACGGCCGTCTCCGACGCGTACGACGCCGCCACCGCCACGGACACCGCCGCGTCCGGCGCGCCCGCCGCGAGGGCGTCCGCCGCGCCGCGGGCCGCCGCGCGGGCGGCCACGAGCTGCAGCCACAGCTGCGCCAGGCGGTGCTTGAGCGCCTGGAAGCCGCCCACCTGGCGGGCGAACTGGCGGCGCTGCTTGAGGTAGTCGACCGTCTCGGTGAGGCACCACTCCGCCAGGCCCAGCTGCTCCGAGGCCAGCAGCCCCGCACCCGCGAGCAGCCCGCGCGCCACGGCGGCGTCCGCGGTCGCCGCGTCGGCCAGCCGCAAGCCCGCGGCGTCCACCAGCGTCAGCCGGGCCAGCGGCCGGGTCAGGTCCAGCGGCGTCATCGCCTCCGCGGACGCGCCGTCCGTGCCGCGCTCCACGGTGTACAACCCGTCCGCGGCCGGCACCAGCCAGACGTCCGCGCCCGCCCCGTCGGCCACCGACGTGACCGTGCCGGTGAGCCGGTCCCCGGCCACGGACACGCGCGGCACCGGCCCGTGCGGCGACGCCGACCACGGCACCGCGAGCGCCACCGTACGCGCGCCCCCGGCCAGCGGGCCCAGCAGCCCCGCCACCGCGTCCGCGCCCGTGTCGCACGCCAGCAGCACCTCCGCGGCCACCACCGACGAGGTCAGGAACGGCAGCGGCGCGACCCGGCGGCCCAGCTCCTCCAGGACCACGGCGGCCTCCCGGTGCGAGGCGCCCGCGCCGCCCAGCTTCTCCGGGACCAGCAGCCCGGCCAGGCCCATCTCGGCCCCGAGCAGCCGCCACAGCCGCGGGTCGTAGGGACCGTCCGGCCCCTCCGTGGCCCTGATCAGGGCGGCGGGGTCCAGGGCGTCCGCGAGGAGGGACCGTACCGCCGTGCGCAGGTCCTCCTCCGGCTCGCTGTACAGCAGTTCGGGCGTGCGCTCGCTCATCGCGGCAGGTCCTTCCAGGCGACACCGACATCGGTCCGGGGCTCGGCCGGCAGGCCCAGCACCCGCTCGGCGACGATGTTCAGCAGGATCTCCGAGGTGCCGCCCTCGATGGAGTTGCCCTTGGCGCGCAGATAGCGGTAACCCGCCTCGCGGGCCAGGAAGTCCACCCGCTCCGGGCGCACCATGGTCCAGTCGTCGTACGCCAGGCCCTCCTCCCCCATCAGCTCGACGCCGTACGCCGAGATCTCCTGGGCGAGGCGGGCGAAGCCGAGCTTCATGCCCGCGCCCTCCGGGCCGGGGTGGCCGGCCACCAGCTGCTGGCGCAGCCGCTCGCCGGCCAGCCGCAGCGCCTCGGCCTCCACCCACAGCGACAGCAGCCGCTGGTGCAGCTCGGGGGTGCGCAGCTCGGGGCGCTCCCGCCAGACGTCGGCGACGAGCCCGATGTGGCCGCCCTCGCGGGGCAGGCGTGAACCGCCGATCGCGACGCGCTCGTTGTTCAGGGTGGTCTGGGCGACGCGCCAGCCCTCCCCGACCTCGCCGAGGCGGTGGGAGTCGGGGATGCGGACCTCGCTCAGGAAGACCTCGTTGAACTCGGCCTCACCGGTGATCTGGCGCAGCGGCCTGACCTCGACGCCCTCGACGCGCATATCGCACAGGAAGTACGTGATGCCCTGGTGCTTGGCGACGTCGGGGTCGGTACGGGCGATGAGGATCGCGAAGTCGGCGTTGTGCGCGCCGGAGGTCCACACCTTCTGCCCGGTGACCACCCACGAGTCGCCCTCGCGCACCGCTCGGGTCGCCAGGCTCGCCAGGTCCGAGCCGGCGCCGGGCTCGGAGAACAGCTGGCACCACAGCTCCTCGCCGCACCACAGGGGCCGCAGGAACCGCTCCTTCTGCCAGTCGGTGCCGTAGCGCAGGATGGTCGGCGCGGCCATGCCCAGGCCGATGCCGTTGATCTCGGGCCCGTTGCCGCCGGGCGCCCCGGCGGCCGTCATCTCGGCCTCCACCACCTGCTGCAGGGCACGCGGCGCGTCGAGCCCGCCGAGCCCCACCGGGTAGTGCACCCAGGCCAGCCCCGCGTCGTAACGGGCGCGCAGGAACGCGAGCCGCTCCGTCGTCTCCGGCGGATGCGCGGCCAGGAACCCGCGCGCCCGGCGCCGTACCTCGTCGGCGTCCACACTCATCTCGGTCATCGAACGATCCTCCACCCGCTCAGTCCGCCATCACCACGACGCGGCCGGTGGTCACACCGTCCGCCACCCGCTGCACCGCCTCGTTCGCGCCGGCCAGCGCGAACCGCTCGGACACGAGCGGGCTGACCCGGCCGTCCGCCGCCAGCCGGGTCAGCTCGGCGTGGCACTCGGCGACGGCCTCCGGGTCGCGGGTGTTGTACAGGCCCCAGTGCAGGCCCACGATCGAGTAGTTCTTCACCAGCGCGTGGTTGAGCGCCGGGGAGGGGATCTGGCCGCTGGCGAAGCCGACGACCAGGATGCGGCCCTCGAACGCCACGAGCTTCGCCGACTGCTGGTACGCGGCGCCGCCCACCGGGTCGTAGACCACGTCCGCGCCGCGCCCGCCGGTGGCCTCCTTCACGGCGGCGATCACGTCCTCGGCGGTGCGGTCCACGACCACGTCGCAGCCGAGGTCGGCGGCGGCCTTCGCCTTCTGTGCCCCGCCGACCACGCCGATCACCCGCGCGCCCGCCGCCTTGCCCAACTGCACGGCGGCGCTGCCCACTCCGCCCGCGGCGGCGTGCACCAGCAGCGTCTCGCCGGAGCGCAGACCCGCCCGGCGGTGCAGGCCGAACCAGCCCGTCTGGTAGCCGATGTGCAGTGCGGCGGCCTGCGCGTCGTCCAGGGCCTCGGGCGCGGGCCGTACGGCGGCGGCGTGCACCACCGTCAGCTCGGCGAACGCCCCGCCGGGCAGCTCGGGCGTCGCGATCACCCGCGCGCCGATCTCGCCCGCGGCGCCCTCGCCCAGCGCCACGATCTCGCCGCAGAGCTCCACGCCGGGCGTGAACGGCAGCGGGGGCCGTACCTGGTACTGGCCGCGGCAGAGCAGGGCGTCGGGGAAGTTGACGTTCGCGGCCCGCGTGCGCAGCAGGACCTGGCCGGGTCCGGGGGCCGGATCCGCGACCTCGCCGAGGCGCATGACCTCCCGCGGCTCGCCGTTCTCGTGGACCTGCCATGCCTTCATCCGGGCCAGCTCCTCAGCGTCGTCGACTGGTGGGCGCGGCCACATACTAAGCGGTCGCTTGTCACCATGGAATAGTCCGCGGCGATTACGTCAGCCGAGTGGGACCGGCGCCCGAGCGGCGCGGCGTTGACGGCAAAAGGTGCAAAACGTATCTAATCCATGGCGATTCCCTCTCCCTCTGGAGGTCTCCATGCGGCTGCGCACCACGCTGCGTCTACTCTGCGGCACCCTCGCCCTCTCCTGCTTCGCCGGCGGCGGCTACACCTGGGCCGCCGCCGAGGAGGCGCTGCCGAAAGGCGGCGTCAACATCCTCGTCGCCGGACTCGACTCGCGCGCCGGCCTCAACGGCTGGCAGCGGGCGCAGTACAACGTGGGCGGCGTGGCCTGCGGGTGCACCGACACGCTGATGGTCGTCCACCTCTCCGCCGACGGGAAGCGGGCGAGCGTCGTCAGCCTCCCCCGCGACTCGTACGTGAAGTTCGCGCCGCACGTCGACGCGTGGAGCGGATCGAAGCCCGTGACGCACTACGGGAAGATCAACGCGGCCCGCCAGCACGGCGGTCGCCAGACCGCCATCAGGACCGTCGAACAGGCGACCGGGCTGGACATCCACCACTATCTGGAGACGGACATCCGCGGATTCATCCGCACGGTGGACCGGCTCAACGGCACCAAGGTCTGCACCAAGTTCCCGCTCCACGACGCCAACGCCGGCCTGAACATGTCGACCGGCACGCACTACATCAAGGGCAAGCAGGCCATCCGCTTCGTCCGGGCCCGCCACATCGAGGGCATCGGCGACATCGGCCGGGTCCGCCGCCAGCAGGGCTTCATGGCGAACCTCACCGGCCACAAGATCGAGTCGGGTGCCCTGACCAACAAGCCGCGCTTCGCCAAGATCCTCTCGCTGATGCTGAAGGACGTCCACAAGGACACCGGCACGACCTTCGCGGAGCTGGCGCAGCTGGGCTGGCAGATGCGCCACCTGAAGATGGAGAACGTCGAGTTCGCCACCGTGCCCGTCTCCAGCATCGGCTACAACGCGCCGGGCTGGGGCTCGTCGGTGAAGTGGAGCGACGAGCGGGCCGCCCGCCTGTTCGGGGCGCTGCGCGCGGACAAGCCGATGAAGAACTCCGACGTCCGCCGCCCCGGCAGCTTCGCGGACAACTTCGGCAAGACCATCGCGGGCAGCAAGCTGATGTGCCGATAGGCGTCCCGGAGCGGCGAGTGCCGCGGCCGTCCGCCGTTCGGCGGAACGCGGCCGCGGCACTCATCGGCGTACGGGGCCTCCCGGACGATCCGCCGACCAGGTGAATCATCAGTTCATCGTCGTTTTGTTCCCATCGGGAACCCGCCGGTGGTGCGAATCTGGATTTCCCTTTCGGTGAGCCTTGTTGAAATCGGGAGTGTCCAGTGGTCCTTTCTGTCTCCGGCGTACTTATCTTGGGCATCATCATGTTCCTGTTCTTCCGCAAGGACGGACTCAAACCGATGCACGCCATCGTGTGCGCCCTGTTCGGCTTCTATCTGGCCGGCTCCGCGGTGGCGCCGAGTATCCGGGCGGGCGGGAACGGGCTCGCGAATCTGCTCGGTGGCATCAACCTGTAGGACGGGGTCGTACGACAAACCCGTACGGGAAAGAGGTGCGGATGGCCCGGCGCGAACTCCCCCGCCTGCTGTCGGCGGGAACGACTGCGATCAGCCGCGGGCGCGACGCCGCGCAGAACGCGGCGGGGGCGGCGAGCGAGGCGCTGCGGCCGGTCCGCGCCGTCAGCCGCGGGCTCTCCCGGATGGCCGCGGGAGCGCGGACCCGCTGGTCCGCGACCCCGCAGGAGAAGCGCGGCCCGTTCGCGTTCATGGCCGCTGGTGGCGGGCTGCTGGTCTGGCTCATGCCGTACGGCGTGGCGCTCGCGGCCGCCACGATGCTCGTCGCGGCGTGGTGGCTGGGGCGCGAGCCCGCACCCGTACCCGAGGAGGAGGCCGCCGAGGAGGAGGAGCCGCCCGACGACCGGCTGGCCCTGCTGTACACGGCACTCGTCCCGCATTTCACCGTTCCGGATGATCCGGAACCCCTGTACGCGCACGGCGGGGACCACGAGGCCGTCTTCAGCGGATACGAGCGGGACGAGGAAGGCCGCCTGGACGAGCTGACGATCCGCTATCCGGCCTATTTCCCGGACGGGGAGCCGGAGGCGCGCGCCCGGGTGGAAAGGCTGCTCCAGGTGAAGGCGGGGCGCGGCCGGGAATTCCTGTTCAGCTGGGACGAGGAGGGTAACCAGGTGACGGTGCAGGCCATGCCGCCGCTTCCCACGGACGTGGTGGCGCAGCGCATGGTGACCGCCCCCGGCGAACGGGTGCTGGGCCTCACCGACTCGCTGAACGTCACCCGCACCATCCCCGTGGACATCGGCGGCGAGCGGCACGACGTACCCCCGCTGCTGTGGCGTACGGGCCCGAACACCACGCTGCCGCATCTGCTGGCCGTGGGGCATCCGGGCAGCGGGACGAGCTCGCTGCTGCGGTCGCTGGCACTGCAGTCCGCCTCCCAGGCCCAGATCGCCATCGTGGACGCGGCCGGGACGGGCGAGTACGCGTTCCTGAAGGGCCGGACCGGGATCCTGGCCGTGGAGAGCCGGATCACCGGGGCGTCGGCGGTGCTGGAGTGGGTCGTACGGGAGACCCAGCGCCGGCTGGCGACCGGCGGGCAGGCCCATCCGCCGCTGTGGCTGATCGTGGACCGGCCGACGGTGCTGAGCCAGATCGCCTCGATGGACGGCCGGCCGGATCCCCAGCTGCTGCTGCGCCTGCCGCTGCAGCACGGACGGGCGGCCGTGGTCACCGTGGTGGTGGCCGAGCACTTCGACACGGCGGCGGCGCTGGACGACGCGGTCACCGGGCACACCCGGGCCCGGGTGATGCTGGGCGCGGCCAGCCCGGAGCAGATCCGGGCCGTGCTGGGCGCACCGCCGAACACCACACCGCCGCAGGACGTGCCGGCGGGCCGGGGCTACGCCCGGCTGGGCACCGGGCCCGTGCACCGGATCCAGGTGCCCCACACCCCGAACCCCGACCGCGACGACACCAGCGCGCAGGCCCGGGAGGCCGTGCTGGGACTGCTCCCGCCGCCCGCGGAGCCCGCGGCCCCGGCCGTGTGACGGTCACGCAGAGCGACCATACGTTCACCCGTTTGCCGTAATCGGCATGCGGGCGGCGTAACCGGGCTTGACGATGGTTCGAGGGCGATCGGACCGAGTCACCGGGAGAGTCCTGTGGTCCTGTCAGTCTCCGGGGTTCTGCTCCTCGGAATCATCGTGTTTCTGTTCTTCCGCAAGGACGGGCTGAAGTTCAGCCACGCACTCATCTGCGGGCTGTTCGGCTTCTACCTCGCGGGCACCGCCATGGCGCCCGGCATCAGGGCGGGCGGCGAGTCACTGGCTCAGCTGCTGGGAGGGATCGCGTTGTAGACCCTCAGCGCTTCGTGCGGCTTCGGCGTCAGGTGCTGTCGTTGGACGTCAGGTGCTGTCGTTGTTCAGACGTCAGGTGCTGTTGTTCGACGTCAGCATCACGCCGACGGCCGCGAGCGTGAGCACGACCCAGCCGAACCAGAGCCAGCCGTTGCTGCCCAGTGCCACCGTGTAGGCCGTCACCACCACGAGTCCGCCCAAGGCGGCCGCGGAAATGGCCCTTGCCGATCCTGGCATCGCCGGCCTCCTGACTCCGTCCCGGCAGCGCGCGGCCCCGGGGACACAGCTGTGTCCCCATCATCGCTCGCCACCGGGCCGGGCGCCAGAGCGCTACTGGCCGCGTGCCTGCAGGGACGCCAGATAGGCGTTGTAGGCCGCGAGCTCCTCGTCGCCGTTGCGGTCGGCCGCGCGGTCGGCGCGCCGGGCCTGGCGCTGCTCGGACGTGTACCACTGGAAGAGCAGGGCCACCAGCACCAGCACCGTGGGGATCTCGCTGAAGGCCCACGCGATGCCGCCGGCCGCCTGCTGATCGCCCAGCGCGTCGATGCCCAGCGAGGCCGGCGGGTGGGCGTAGGTCTCCACCATGGGCTCGCTCGCCATCATCAGCGCGATGCCGAAGAACGCGTGGAACGGCATACCGGCGAAGAGCAGCAGCATGCGCATCACATGGCTGGGGCGGTGCGGCCCCGGGTCGACGCCCATGATCGGCCAGAAGAACACCAGCCCCACGGCCAGGAAGTGGCACATCATGAACAGATGGCCCGCCTGGGTCTCCATCAGGGTGTCGAAGAGCGGCGTGAAGTACAGGGCGTACAGGCTCGCGATGAACAGCGGGAGCGTGAAGCCCACGTGCGTGATCACGCTCAGATAGCGGCTGTGCAGCAGCCGCACCAGCAGCGCGCGGGGGCTCGACTTGCTGCCGCGGGCGCCGGTGGGCAGGGCGCGCAGCAGCAGCGTGACGGGGCCGCCGAGGAGCAGCAGGATCGGCGCGAGCATGCTGATGACCATGTGCTGCACCATGTGCACGCTGAACATGACCATCCCGTAGTCGTTCAGCCCGGTGCACATCATCAGCACGATCGTCGCGATGCCCGCGGCGAAGGCGACGGTGCGGCCCACCGGCCAGCTGTCGCCGCGCCGGCGCAGCCGGACCACGCCCCACCCGTACAGCGCCAGGGCCAGGAGTGAGCCGATCAGGAAGAAGGGCTCGGCGCTGAACTCGAGGCCGCGCGGAAGCGTGAACGGCGGCAGCTCGTGCGTGCCGTGTCCGCCGTGGTCCATGGTGCTGTCTCCTGTCGCGTGGTGCTCCGACAAGCCTAGAGCCGCCCCCTGACAGCGGATGCGCTGGGGGCGGCTCCGGTGTGCGGCCGTGTCACGGGCGCGCGGTCACAGCACGCACTCGGCCTCGGTGTAGCGGTCCTGCGGAACGGTCTTGAGGTTCTCGACGGCGTCCGCGAGCGGGACGAGCGTGATGTCCGTGCCGCGCAGCGCGGTCATCATGCCGAAGTGCCCGGCGTGCGCGGCCTCCACCGCGTGCCAGCCGAAGCGGGTGGCCAGCACCCGGTCGTACGCCGTGGGCGTGCCGCCGCGCTGGACGTGGCCGAGGATCACCGGGCGGGCCTCCTTGCCCAGGCGCTGCTCGAGCTCCACCGCCAGCTGGCGGGCGATGCCCGCGAAGCGCTCGTGGCCGTAGATGTCGGTGCCGCCGGTGTCGAAGGCCATGGAGCCCTCGCGCGGCTTGGCGCCCTCGGCGGCCACCACGATCGCGAACTTCTTGCCGGCCGAGAAGCGGTTGCCGACCAGTGTGGTCAGCTCGTCGATGTCGAAGGGGCGCTCCGGGACGACGATCGCGTGGGCGCCGGCGGCCATGCCGGAGTGCAGGGCGATCCATCCGGTGTGCCGGCCCATGACCTCGACGATCAGCACCCGCTGGTGCGATTCGGCGGTGGTCTTCAGCCGGTCCAGGGCATCGGTGGCCACGCCCACGGCGGTGTCGAAGCCGAAGGTGACGTCGGTCCCGGCGATGTCGTTGTCGATGGTCTTGGGCACGCCGACGATGGGCAGGCCCGCGTCGAAGAGCATCCGGGCGGCCTTCAGGGTGCCCTCGCCGCCGATCGGGATGACGGCGTCGAGGCCCAGGTCGGCGACGTGGCTGCGGGCGCGCTCGACGCCGTCACGCAGGTGCGCGGGCTGGACGCGGGAGGAGCCGAGGATGGTGCCGCCGCGGGCCAGGATGCCGCCGACGGCGTCCAGGTCCAGCTTGCGGTAGTCGCACTCCAGCAGGCCCTTCCAGCCGTCGTGGAAACCGATCACCTCGTCACCGTGGTCGGCGGTCGCACGGTGGACGACCGAGCGGATGACGGCATTCAGACCGGGGCAGTCGCCGCCGGAGGTGAGGACACCTATGCGCATGGCAGTGCAGACCTTTACAACAGGGTCGGGAAACGACCGGACCCCGTTGTCCGGTGAGGGGGCTGAGGGCAGCTTATCGGCTCCGGCGGCCCGGCTTGATGGGCGCGGGCCGCCGTTCATCTGTCCGTCGGCCGGACGTGGTTCGCCGTACCGACAGGTGAGCGGGGGTGGGCTCAGGCGGGCTGCGTGGTGGCCGCGATCCGCTCGGCGCGCAGCGCCTCGTACCAGCGGTCGTCGACCGCGGGCAGCGCGGGCGCGTCCATGGCCAGGCGGATGAGCAGGTCCGCGATGTGCGGGTTGCGGGCCATGACCGGGCCGTGCATGTACGTGCCGAAGACGTTGTCCGCCCAGGCGCCCTCGGTGCCGTCGCCGGTGCCGTTGCCGTTGCCCGCGCGGACCGTGGCGAACGGGCGGGCGCCGGGGCCGAGATGGGTGATGCCCTGGTGGTTCTCGAAGCCGGTCAGCTGCGGCAGGCCGAGCGCCGGGTCGATGTCCGCCAGCACGTCGCCGACGCAGCGGGCGCCCTCGCCGCGGGTGCTGATCACGTCGAGCAGGCCGAGGCCGGCCTCGCGGTCGCCGAGGTCGTTGATGAACTCGTGGCCCAGGATCTGGTAGCCGGCGCAGACGGAGAACAGGATCGCCCCGTTGCCGACCGCGCGGTTCAGTCCGCCGTCGCGGCGCAGCCGCTCGGCCGCCAGCCGCTGCGGCCGGTCCTCGCCGCCGCCGATCAGATAGATGTCGCCGGAGGTGGGCACGGGCTGGTCGGAGCGTACGTCGTAGCGCTCCACGTTGATGCCGCGCTGGCGGGCGCGGCGCTCGACGACGAGCGCGTTGCCCTGGTCGCCGTAGGTGCTCAGCAGGTCCGGGTAGACCCAGATGAGGCGCAGGCTGTTGTCGTTCATGCTTCGCTGCTCTCGCTCTCGAACGCTGGGTCGTGGGTCAGTTGCCGACGCGGCGGCGCAGGTCCTGGAACGCCGTGTAGTTGGCGATGACCTCGATCCGGCCGCCGGGTGCGGCGGCGACGGCCTCGTCGAGGTTCTCGCAGACCCGGAAGTGCTGGCCGGCGACCTCCAGCCGGACGGCGAGGTCGAGCTTGCGGTCGCCGATCACGAACAGCGGGTGCCCGGTGAGGCGGGTGTAGTCGACGTCCCACAGCCAGGAGGTGTCGGTTCCGTCGGCGCCGCGGGCGTTGACGGACAGCACGACCGGGGTGGGCGGGCCGTCGATCAGGGAGAACGTCTCCAGCCAGCCGGCCGGGTTCTTCGCCAGCAGCAGGCGCAGCTCGCGGTCGTTGAACGTGATCACGTCGTAGCGGCCGGCCACGGCGGTGACCTGCCACATCCGCTCCAGGGCGACCTGCGGCGGGACGCCGAACGCGGCGGCCACGGCGGCGGAGGTGGTTGCGTTGGCCTTGTTGGCCCGGCCCGGCAGCTGCAGCTTGATCGGCCAGGCGGCGCCGTGCGGGTCCAGGACGTGCTCGCCGTGCAGGGCCCACTGCGGCATCGGGCGGCGGAAGCCGCAGTCGCCGCAGCCCCAGTCGTCGCCCGGGCGCTGCAGGACACCGCCGCAGGACGGGCAGGACCAGGCGTCGTCCTTCCACTCCTGGCCGGCCGCGACCCAGACGACGTTGGTGACGGAGCTGGCCGCCCAGGCGATCAGGGGGTCGTCGCAGTTGGCGATGACCAGGGCCTTCGTACCGGACAGGCCCTCGCGCCACTTCTCGGCGAGCATCCGGGTCTCCGCGGCGCGGTCGAGCTGGTCGCGGGAGAGGTTGAGCAGGGCGATCGCCTTGGGGTCGACGTCGCGGGCGACACCGGCGAGGTACTTCTCGTCGACCTCGATGACGCCGAAGCGGGCGTCGGAGCCGCCGGCGAGGGCGGAGGTGATGCCGGCGGGCATGTTGGCGCCCAGGGCGTTGGAGACGACCGGTCCGGCGGCGCGCAGGGCCTCCGCGATCAGCCGGGTGGTGGTGGTCTTGCCGTTGGTCGCCGAGACCAGCACGACGTCCAGGTGGGCGGCGAGGCGCGCGAGGAGGTCCGGGTCGAGCTTCAGGGCGACCCGTCCGCCGATCACCGAGCCGCTGCCCTTTCCGGCGGCGCGGGAGACGGCCGCGGCGGCCTTGCCCGCGGTCACGGCCAGCTTGGCCCGCGGAGACAGCGGTTCTGCGTTGCCTGCCATCGTGGTGGTTCCTCCTTGGGTCGTACGCCGCGGCCAGCCTATCCACTCGGCGGGGCTGTGCTCGAATCCGGCGGCGGGGGGTGGGCGATTTGCCTCGGGTGGGCCCATTCGCCGCCGGTCGCGGGGACCGGCGGGGGCTACGTCCCGCGCAGTACGCGCCATCGTCGGACCGGCCCGAGGCGGTCGGTGTACACGGTCCCGTCGAGGTGGTCGCACTCGTGCTGCAGGCAGCGTGCGAAGAACCCGGTGCCCGCCACCCGGACCGGCTCGCCCGCGGCGTCCACGCCCTCCACCACGGCCTCGTCCCACCGCTCGGTGACCGCCTCGCGGCCGGGCAGCGACAGACAGCCCTCCGGGCCGCGGACCGGGACCCCGCCGGTGTGCACGAGGCGCGGGTTCACGACGTATCCCAGATGCCGTACGTCCTCGTCGTCCGGGCAGTCGTAGACGAACACCCGCAGCCCGACGCCCACCTGGCAGGCGGCGAGGCCGACGCCGCGCGCGGCGTACATGGTGGCGAACAGGTCCTCCACCAGCCGCCGCACCGGCTCGCCGAACTCCGTGACCTCCTCGGCCGGGCGGTGCATGGCCGGCGCGCCGAAGCCGCGTACGTCGCGCGCGGCGCCGGTGGCGCCGCGGATCCGCCTGCTCCCGCTTCTCACAGGCCCGGCCCCCCGGCGCGGTCCGGGGCGACGGCCAGCCGGCCCCACAGCAGGTCCGCGAGGCAGCGGACGACCTCCGCCCGGGAGCACGGCTGCTCGCTGAGCCACCAGTCGCCCGCCGCGTGCATCATGCCGACGATGCCGTGGCCCCAGGCGCGGGCCTGCAGGGCGCTGCCCGGGCCCAGGTCGACCCGCTCCAGGATGACCTCGGCCAGCTCCTCGCCGAGGCGCCGCAGCAGCGGCGCGGCGTGCCGGGCGGTCTCGAAGCCGCCCTCCGCGGGCTGCGCGGGCTCGGCCGGGTGCATCAGGAAGCGGTAGACCTGCGGCCGGAGCTCGATCGCCGCGAGGTAGGTGTCCAGCGTGGCCTCGACGCGCTCGCGGCGGCCGGCCGGGGCGTCGAGCGCGGCGCGCAGGGAGGCCAGCAGCCCGTCGGTGTGCCGCTCGGCGAGGGCGCGGTAGAGGCCGCCCTTGTCGCCGAAGTGCCGGTAGAGGATCGGTTTGGTGATGCCCGCCTCCGCGGCGATGGCGTTCATCGAGGCGCCCGGCCCGTCCCGCAGGACGACCCTGTCGGCGGCCTCCAGCAGCTCCCGTCTGCGGCGCTCGGTCGCCTGCTGCTGGTCGCCCTGCCGGCTGGTGTCCATGTGCTCCTCTTCCCGGGGTGACGGCCTCCCGCAACGTAACACCACTGGCCAGGCGGGATTCCCTGGCCCGGGCCCGGGTGTTGACATTGCCTACCGACGGGTAACACACTGACGTTACCGCCAGTAACAGCCCGCGGAGGGGTCATGGGAGAAGTCACGTTCGAGCTCAACGACGACCAGAAGCAGGTCCGGGACTGGATCCACGGCTTCGCCGTGGACGTCATGCGCCCTGCGGCCGCCGAGTGGGACGAGCGCGAGGAGACCCCCTGGCCGGTGATCCAGGAGGCCGCGAAGATCGGGCTCTACTCGCTCGACTTCTACGCCCAGCAGTATTTCGACCCGACCGGCCTCGGCATCGCGATGACCATGGAGGAGCTCTTCTGGGGCGACGCCGGCATCGGCCTGTCCATCGTGGGCACCGGCCTCGCGGCCGTCGGCGTGCTGGCCAACGGCACCGAGGAGCAGATCGGCACCTGGATCCCGCAGATGTACGGCGACGCCTCCGACGTACAGGTCGCGGCCTTCTGCTCCTCCGAGCCGGACGCCGGCTCGGACGTCTCCGCGATGCGCACCCGCGCGGTGTACGACGGGGCCAGGGACGAGTGGGTGCTGAACGGCACCAAGACCTGGGCCACCAACGGCGGCATCGCGAACGTCCATGTGGTCGTCGCGGTCGTCGACCCGGACCTGGGCTCGAAGGGCCACGCCTCGTTCATCATCCCGCCGGCCACCCCGGGGCTGTCGCAGGGGCAGAAGTTCAAGAAGCACGGCATCCGCGCCTCGCACACCGCCGAGGTCGTGCTGGAGGACGTGCGCGTGCCCGGCCACTGCCTGCTCGGCGGCAAGGAGAAGCTGGACGAGCGGCTGGCGCGGGCCCGCGAGCGGGCGAGGAGCGGCGAGCGCGTGAAGAACGCGGCGATGGCGACCTTCGAGGCGTCGCGCCCGGCGGTGGGCGCGCAGGCGGTGGGCATCGCCCGGGCCGCGTACGAGGTGGCGCTGGACTACGCCAAGACCCGCGTGCAGTTCGGCCGCCCGATCATCGACAACCAGGGCGTGGCCTTCCAGCTCGCCGACATGCGCACCCGGATCGACGCGGCCCGGCTGCTGGTGTGGCGGGCCTCGTGGATGGCGGTGGCGGGGAAGCCGTTCGCGTCCGCCGAGGGGTCGATGTCCAAGCTGTTCGCGGGCGAGACGGCCAAGGACGTCACCGCGCGGGCGATGCAGATCCTCGGCGGCAACGGCTTCACCCGGGAGTACCCGGTGGAGCGGATGCACCGGGACGCCGCGATCTACACGATCTTCGAGGGCACCAGCGAGATCCAGCGGCTGGTGATCGCGCGGACGCTGTCGGGGATGCCCATCCGCTGAGGGCGCGCCGGGCCGGTCACTTCCTTCCGCCGGGCGCCGCGCGCTGGTCGTCGGGGTCGTGCGAGAGCAGCAGCAGGCTGTGCGCCCCCACGGCGATCTCCGCGCCCGCCTTGTGCTCGGTCTCGTCCGGCACGCCGTGCGGGTCCGAGGTGTCGATCCGGGTGGTCCAGCGTTCCGCGTACCCGGGGTCCGGCAGGTGGAAGACGATCGGCTCCCGGTAGCTGTTCAGCAGGAGCAGGAACGAGGCGTCCACCACGGGTCTGCCGCTCGCGTCGGGTTCCGTGATCGCGTCGCCGTTGAAGAAGACGGCGACGGCGTGGGCGTCGGGCCGCTGCCAGTCCTGTTCCGTCATCTCGTGTGCGTCGGGCCGCAGCCATACGAGGTCCGGCAGCGGCCGGCCCTCCTGCGGCGCCGCGGCGCCGCGGAAGAACCGGCGCCGGCGCAGCACCGGGTGCGCGGTGCGCAGCGCGATCGCCCGCCGGGTGAAGGCGAGCAGGTCGCGCTGCTCCTCGTCGAGGTCCCAGTCGACCCAGGAGACCTCGTTGTCCTGGCAGTAGGCGTTGTTGTTGCCCCGTTGCGTGCGGCCCAGCTCGTCGCCGTGGGCGACCATCGGGATGCCCTGCGACAGCAGGAGCGTGGCGAGGAAGTTGCGCTGCTGGCGGGCGCGGAGTTCCAGGACGCCCTCGTCGCGTGTGGGCCCCTCCGCACCGCAGTTCCAGGACCTGTTCGCGTTCTCGCCGTCCCGGTTGTCCTCGCCGTTGTCCTCGTTGTGCTTGTCGTTGTACGAGACCAGGTCGCGCAGCGTGAAGCCGTCGTGCGCGGTGACGAAGTTGACGCTCGCGAACGGCCGGCGGCGGTCGTGCTGGTAGAGGTCGGAGGATCCGGTCAGCCGGGAGGCGAACTCGGCCAGCGACCGGTCCTCACCGCGCCAGAAGTCCCGTACCGCGTCGCGGTACTTGCCGTTCCACTCCGACCACAGGGGCGGGAAGTTGCCGACCTGGTAGCCCCCCTCGCCGACGTCCCACGGTTCGGCGATCAGCTTCACGCGGCCGACCACCGGGTCCTGCTGGACCAGGTCGAAGAACGCGGACAGCCGGTCGACGTCGTAGAACTGCCGGGCGAGCGTGGCGGCCAGGTCGAAGCGGAAGCCGTCCACGTGCATCTCGGTGACCCAGTAGCGCAGCGAGTCCATGATCAGTTGCAGCACGTTGGGGTGCCGCATCAGCAGGCTGTTGCCCGTGCCGGTGGTGTCGAAGTAGTGCGCCGGATCGCCCTCCGCCAGTCGGTAGTACGAGGCGTTGTCGATACCGCGGAAGGCGAGCGTGGGGCCCATCTCGTTGCCCTCCGCGGTGTGGTTGTAGACGACGTCGAGGATGACCTCGAGCCCCGCGGCGTGCAGCTTCTTGACCATCGACTTGAACTCGGTGACCTGCTGCCCGCGGGCGCTGCGGGCCGCGTAGGCGTTGTGGGGGGCGAAGAACCCGATGGAGGTGTACCCCCAGTAGTTCGACAGGCCGCGGTCGCGCAGGAAGCCGTCCTGGACGTACTGGTGGACCGGCATCAGCTCGACGGCCGTCACCCCGAGCGAGACGAGGTGGTCGATGACGGCCTCGGTCGCCAGTCCCTCGTACGTGCCGCGCAGCTCCGGGGGGACCTCCGGGTGCAGCCGGGTCAGGCCCCGCACATGGGCCTCGTAGATCACGGTCTGGGCGTAGGGGCGCCTCGGCTGTACGTCGCCCTCCCAGGGGAAGGAGGGGTCGGTCACCACGGAGAGCATGGTGTGCGGGGCGCTGTCCGCCGGTTCGGGCCCCTGCGCGGCGTGCTCGTACAGCGCCGGGTCGTTGCCCACCTGCCCCTCGAACGCCCTGGCGTAGGGGTCGAGGAGCAGCTTGGCGGGGTTGCACCGGTGGCCCGCCGCCGGGTCCCAGGGGCCGTGCACCCGGTATCCGTAGCGCTGGCCCGGGCCGACGCCCGGCAGGTAGCAGTGCCAGACGAAGCCGTCGACCTCGGTGACGGGCACGCTGTCGTGCGTGCCGTCCTCGTGGACGAGGACGAGATCGACCCGCTCGGCGACCTCGCTGAACAGCGCGAAGTTGGTTCCCACGCCGTCGTAGGCGGCGCCGAGCGGGAAGGGGTGTCCGATCCAGGTGCGCACGCCGCTACCTCCGCACGGCCGCGCGGGCCGCCATGCCGGCGCCGGGCTGCCCGGCGTACGCGGCCGCGGCGGCGGGCACGGGCTCCGCGCCGGTCGGGGCCGCGGGCACCGCCGGGGCCACGGGGGCGGCGACGGGCAGCTCGCGCGGCAGCCGGCGCGCCGCACGCAGGGTGGGCGCGGGCGGGGCGGGGGCCAGCGGGGCGCTGTCGGTGATCCGGGCCCGGTGCGAGAACCAGATGGTCTTGCCGTTCGTCGCGGGGCAGTTGCCCCAGCCGTCGCTCAGCGCGGCGATCTGCGCCAGGTAGCCGTCCGGCCCGTAGTGCGGGTGGGGAAGGTCGGGTTCGGTGTCGGACACGGCGGTGACGACATGCCGCCCGTTCCACCACATCTCGACGACGGCGTTCTTGTTCGTGGCGTGCGTCTCGATCGCCCGCAGCAGCAGACCCGCACAGCGGGTGACGGGTTCGACGAGAACCCCGAGATCCCAGTGACGCAGATGTGCGGCCAGAATTCGTCCGACCTGCTCGACCCGGCGCGGGCCGATCTCCACCTCCAGGTGGTAATAGCAGGGGTTCGCGGTGTTCATCGCTCTTGATTCCTCTCCGCGGGGCTAGACGTCGGCGGACTTTGCGGGCCGCCGCCCCGGTCACGAAGCGTGAGAGCTGGACTCTGATGAGTCAGATTCAGGGTGAGAGCACTACTCCATTTGTGCAACACGAGCAGGTCGGACCGGCCCGTCAAGATCCAACAGGACGCTGCGCACGCCTGCGTGCACCATGAGTCAGAAGCCGCGTCCGGCAGCTCCCACCGGTCCGGCGACCCGCCCCTGAGCGCCACTCAGGTGTGCTGCGGGCCTTGCGGGAGCACAAGAGGTGACCAGCGTGATGCTGCTGCCTGCCGAATCCGAGGTTGCGCGGCACCTGAACCGATACCGGGCCTGGGAACGGATGTTGCTGGCCCGTCCCGCCGACCACGGTGTGCGAGAGCACTTCGAGAACACCGCCTACACGCTGTGCGTCCTGATGGGACAGCGCACGGCACGGCTCGCCGCCGAGGCGGCCGAGCACTATCTGGCCCGCCGGCCGTCGCACCGGCGGCCGGCGCCCACGAGCCCACGGCCGACGGCTGTCCGCGGCCACGGCCCCCACGCCCCGCTCCGGGGCACGGCGAAGGAGACAACGATGACGCGATCCCCGCGCACCAGTCCTGCTCCGCCGCCCGCCGTCCGGTCGGCCGACCCCGCTCCGGAGGTCGCGCTGACCGTGCCCGTACTGGATGTCGGACCGGTCGTCGACGGCGGCCGCCGTCCCGCGAAGGCGGTGACGGGAGAGACGTTCCAGGTGACGGCCACGGTGTTCCGTGAGGGCGACGAGCCGGTCGGCGCCGAGGCCGTGCTGACCGGCCCCGACGGCCGGACCCGGCCCGGAACGCCCATGCGGGAACTTGCCGCGGGCACCGACCGCTGGGGCGCCGAGGTGACACCGGACGCCGAGGGACGCTGGACGTACGCCGTGGAAGCCTGGGCGGATCCGGTGGCGGGATGGCGCCGTACGGCGGAGATCAAGATCCCGGCCGGCCTCGACACGGAGCTCACCCTCGAAGAGGGCGCCCTGCTGTACGAGCGGGCCGCGGCCGCGGCGCCGGACGGCGATGACCGCCAGGCGCTCCTCGACACCGCGGAGACCCTGCGGGACGAGCTGCGGCCGCCCGGGGAACGCCTCCAGGCCGCGCTCGGTCCCCGGGTGGACGAGGTGCTGGCGCGGCACCCCCTGCGCGAGCGCGTCACACGCTCGCACGCCCTGCCCCTGCTGGTGGAGCGGCGCCGGGCCCTGTTCGGCTCCTGGTACGAGTTCTTCCCCCGGTCGGAGGGAGCGGTCGTCCGGGAGGGTGCTCCGCCGGTCTCCGGAACCTTCCGCACCGCCGCCGAGCGTCTGCCCGCGATCGCCGCGATGGGCTTCGACGTCGTCTATCTGCCGCCTGTCCATCCCATCGGCAGCACCTTCCGCAAGGGCCCGGACAACTCCCTGTCCTCCGGCCCGCAGGACGTCGGCGTGCCCTGGGCGATCGGCTCCCCCGAGGGCGGCCACGACGCGGTCCACCCCGATCTGGGCACCCTCGACGACTTCGACGCCTTCGTGCGGCGCGCCACCGATCTGCACCTGGAGGTCGCCCTGGACTTCGCGCTCCAGTGCTCCCCGGACCACCCCTGGGTGGAGAAGCATCCCGAGTGGTTCCACCAGCGCGCCGACGGCACCATCGCCTACGCGGAGAACCCGCCGAAGAAGTACCAGGACGTCTATCCGCTCGCCTTCGACCGCGATCTGCCGGGTCTGATCGCCGAGACCGTGAGCCTGCTGCGGTTCTGGATGGACCACGGCGTGCGCATCTTCCGCGTCGACAACCCGCACACCAAGCCCCTGGTGTTCTGGGAGGAGGTGATCTCCCGGATCAACGCCACCGACCCGGACGTCATCTTCCTCGCCGAGGCGTTCACCCGGCCCGCGGTCATGCGGGCCCTGGCCCAGGCGGGCTTCCAGCAGTCGTACACGTACTTCACCTGGCGCAACACCAAGCAGGAGCTGACCGACTGCCTCAGCGACCTCAGCGCCGGGAGCGCCGCGTACCTGCGCCCCAACCTGTTCGCGAACACGCCGGACATCCTGTCCGGGTATCTGCAGCAGGGCGGCCGTCCGGCCTTCGAGGTACGGGCCGTGCTGGCGGCCACCCTCTCGCCGAGCTGGGGCGTCTACGCCGGCTACGAGCTGTGCGAGAACGACGCGGCCGGCGCCGGCAGCGAGGAGTACCTGCACTCGGAGAAGTACGAGCTGCGCCCGCGCGACTGGGCCGCCGCCGAGCGTGCGGGCGACTCCATCGCACCCCTCATCACGACACTCAACGGGATACGGCGACGCCACCCCGCCCTGCACGCGTTGCGGAACCTCCGCTTCCACCAGGCCGACGACGACGACGTCATCGTCTACAGCAAACGCGACGGCCAGGACCTGGTCGTGGTGGTCGCCAACCTCGATCCCCATCAGACCCACGAGGCCACGGTCACGCTGGACATGCCGGAACTCGGCCTCGGGCAGCACGAGACCGTGCCCCTGCGCGACGAGCTCAGCGGTGAGTCGTACACCTGGGGCCGGACCGACTTCGTACGTCTCGGCCCTGGCGGCGCGCACGTGCTCGTCGCCACCGGAGGTGCAGCCGCATCATGAGCGTCAACGAGCCCGTCCCCGACACCTTCCAGGACACCCCCGCGAAGGACCGCGACCCCGAGTGGTTCAAGCGCGCCGTCTTCTACGAAGTACTCGTGCGCTCCTTCCACGACAGCAACGGGGACGGCGTCGGCGACCTCAGAGGGCTGACCGCCAAGCTCGACTACCTGCAGTGGCTGGGCATCGACTGCCTGTGGCTGCCGCCGTTCTTCGCGTCGCCGCTGCGCGACGGAGGCTACGACGTCTCCAACTACACGGCCGCGCTGCCGGAGTTCGGCGACCTCGCGGACTTCGTGGAGTTCGTGGACTCCGCACACCAGCGGGGTATGCGCGTGATCATCGACTTCATCATGAACCACACCAGCGACCAGCACCCCTGGTTCCAGGCCTCCAGGAGCGATCCCGAAGGACGTTACGGCGACTACTACATGTGGGCCGACGACGATCAGCAGTACCGCGGCGCCCGCATCATCTTCGTCGACACCGAGTCCAGCAACTGGACGTACGACCCGGTGCGCAAGCAGTACTACTGGCACCGCTTCTTCTCCCACCAGCCGGACCTCAACTACGACAACCCGGCCGTCCAGGAGGAGATCCTCTCCGCGCTGCGTTTCTGGCTGGACCTGGGCATCGACGGCTTCCGGCTGGACGCGGTGCCGTACCTCTACGCCCGCGAGGGCACCAACTGCGAGAACCTGCCCGAGACCCACGACTTCCTCAAACGCATCCGCAAGGAGATCGACGCCGCCTACCCCGACACCGTGCTCCTCGCCGAGGCCAACCAATGGCCCGAGGACGTCGTCGACTACTTCGGCGACTACCCCGCCGGCGGCGACGAGTGCCACATGGCCTTCCACTTCCCCGTCATGCCCCGCATCTTCATGGCCGTCCGCCGCGAATCGCGCTACCCCGTCTCCGAGATCCTCGCCAAGACCCCCGAGATCCCCGCCGGCTGCCAATGGGGCATCTTCCTGCGCAACCACGACGAACTCACCCTCGAAATGGTCACCGACGAAGAACGCGACTACATGTACGCGGAATACGCCAAAGACCCCCGCATGCGCGCCAACATCGGCATCCGCCGCCGCCTCGCCCCCCTCCTGGACAACGACCGCAACCAGATCGAACTCTTCACCGCCCTCCTCCTGAGCCTCCCCGGCTCACCGATCCTCTACTACGGCGACGAGATCGGCATGGGCGACAACATCTGGCTCGGCGACCGGGACGCGGTGCGCACCCCCATGCAATGGACCCCCGACCGCAACGCCGGCTTCTCCTCCTGCGACCCCGGCCGCCTCTACCTCCCCACCATCATGGACCCCGTCCACGGCTACCAGGTCACCAACGTCGAAGCCGCCATGTCCTCCCCCTCCTCACTCCTGCACTGGACCCGCCGCATGATCGAAGTCCGCAAACAGAACCGCGCCTTCGGCCTCGGCACCTACCACGAACTCCCCTCCACCAACCCCGCCGTCCTCGCCTTCCTCCGCGAGCACGAGGACGATCTCGTGCTGTGCGTCAACAACTTCTCCCGCTTCGCCCAGCCCACCGAACTCGACCTGCGCGCCTACGCGGGACGGCACCCCGTGGAACTGATCGGTCAGGTGCACTTCCCCGCCATCGGTGAACTGCCCTACCTCCTGACGCTGGCAGGCCACGGCTTCTACTGGTTCCGGCTGACCGGCCGGACGCGACGTCCGGACCCACCCGCCGGGCACCGCTGAAGGGATGAGTCCCATGCTGAAGACGGCATCGCAGTCGCCGGGCGTACTCAGCCGGCCACAGCTGTCGGCCTCGCTCGCCGGACTCCTTCGCGAGTGGCTGCCGAAGCAGAGGTGGTACGCGGGCAAGGGCCGGCCGGTCACGGAACTGGCCGTCCTGTCGGCGACAGAGCTCTATCCGGGCTGCCTGCACCTGCTGGTGCGTACGGGCCATACCGGGCAGTCGGACGACTGCTACCAACTCCTTCTCGGCGTCCGCGAGCAGCTGCCGCCCCGGCTGCGGCACGCGTTCATCGGCCGACCGGACACGGGCCCGCTCACGGGGCTCAGCGTGTACGACGCCCTGCTGGACCCGTGGTCCGCGACGCTGCTCCTGGAACGCCTGCGCGTCCCCGGGGTCGCGGGTCCCCTGCGGTTCGAACGGGACGCGCGGACCGTGGTCCCGGGCGGACTCACGCCCCGGCTGTTCGACGGTGAGCAGTCCAACACCTCCCTGGTGTACGGGGACGCCTTCATCCTGAAGCTCTTCCGCCGCGTCCAGCACGGCGTCAACCCCGACCTGGAGGTGCCGCGGGCGCTGGCCCGCGGCGGCTGCGACCGGGTGCCTGCGGCAGTCGCCTGGTTCGGCACCACCGAACCGCGGCCGATGACGCTCGGCGTGCTGCAGCCCTTCCTGCGCGACGCGACGGACGGCTGGACGCTGGCGCTGCGGTCCCTCGCCGAGGGCGACGACTTCAGCGCCGAGTCGTACGAACTGGGCCGCGCCACCGCCGAGGTGCACGGGGCGCTCGCCCGGGCCTTCGGCACCGGGCCCGTGGACCCGCGCGGCGGCGAGCTGCTGGCCGCCGCCATGACCGAGCGGCTGGAGAACGCCGCCCGCCAGGTGGCCGGACTCGCTCCCCACATGGCCCGGCTGAAGGCGGCGTACCGCACCGTCGCGGCCGGCGGACCGGGCCGCCCGGCCCAGCGGATCCACGGCGACCTGCACCTCGGCCAGGTGCTCCGGGCGGGGCAGCGCTGGTTCGTCATCGACTTCGAGGGCGAACCGGCCCGGCCGCTCTCCGAGCGCCGGCACGCGCAGTCCCCCGTCCGCGACGTGGCGGGCATGCTCCGCTCCTTCGACTACGCGGCCCACGCCCGGCCCCCTCGGCAGGCCGGGTGGGTGCGGCGATGCCGGGACGCCTACTGCGCCGGGTACGCCGCACAGGCGCCCTGGGATCCGCGCGCGGAGGCCGGACTCCTGCGCGCGTACGAGACCGACCGAGCCGTCTACGAAGCGCTGTACGAGGCCAGGCACCGCCCTGACTGGCTCCCCGTCCCCATGGCGGCGATCGCCCGCCTCGCAGAGGAGAGCTGAGACCGTGGACACCACCCGCACGTCCGTCCCGCCGGCACCCCTCGACGCACGGGACAGGCACCGCCTGCTGTCGGGCACCCACCACGATCCGCACGCCGTGCTGGGCGCGCATCCCGGGCCCGCGGGCACGGCCTTCGTGGTCCTGCGCCCGTACGCCCAGGCGGTGGCGCTCCTCACCGGGGGGCGGTGCGTGCCGCTGAACGACATGGGCGACGGGCTCTTCTCCGGTGTGCTGCCGGTCGACTCCTCCGGTGGGCCGCCGCGGGACGCGATACCCGGGTACCGGCTGCGCGTCACCTACGACGGCCGGGACTTCGACCACGAGGACCCCTACCGCTTCCTGCCCGCCCTCGGTGAGCTCGACCTGCACCTGATCGGCGAGGGCCGGCACGAGGAGCTGTGGCGGGCGCTGGGGGCGCACCCGATGGTCCATCAGGGCGTGCCCGGCACCCGGTTCACGGTGTGGGCGCCGCATGCGCGGGGCGTCGGGGTCTGCGGTGACTTCAGCTCCTGGGACGGCGCCGCCCATCCCATGCGCTCGCTGGGTTCGACCGGCGTGTGGGAGCTGTTCGTCCCGGGGCTCGGCGCGGGGGCGCGCTACAAGTTCGACATCACCCGCCCCGACGGCACCCGCACCCTGCGCGCGGACCCGATGGCCCGCCGCACCGAGGTGCCGCCCGCGACCGCCTCCGTCGTCACCGAGTCGTCGTACGACTGGGGGGACGCCGAGTGGATGGCGCACCGGGCGGACCGTCCCGTGCACCGGTCCCCCTTCTCGGTCTACGAGGTTCACGCGGCGTCCTGGCGGCCGGGCCTCTCCTACCGGGAGCTCGCCGGCCAACTCACGGAGTACGTCACGGCCGCCGGCTTCACCCACGTGGAGCTCATGCCGGTCGCCGAGTACCCGTTCAGCGGCTCCTGGGGCTACCAGGTCACCGGCTTCTACGCCCCCACCGCCCGCCTCGGCACCCCCGACGACTTCCGCCACCTCGTCGACACCCTGCACCAGGCCGGCATCGGCGTCATCCTCGACTGGGTGCCGGCACACTTCCCGAAGGACGACTGGGCGCTCGCCGCCTTCGACGGAGCGCACCTCTACGAACCGGGGGACAGCCGGCGCGCCGAACACCCCGACTGGGGCACCCTGACCTTCGACTACGGCCGCAAGGAGGTCCGCAACTTCCTCGTCGCCAACGCCCTGTACTGGTGCGAGGAGTTCCACCTCGACGGCCTGCGGGTCGACGCCGTCGCCTCGATGCTCTACCTGGACTACTCCCGTGAGGACGGGCAGTGGGCACCCAACGAGTCCGGCGGCCGGGAGAACCTCGACGCCGTCGCCTTCCTCCAGGAGATGAACGCCACCCTCTACCGGCGCTGCCCCGGCGTCGTGACGATCGCGGAGGAGTCCACGGCGTGGAACGGCGTGACACGGGCCACCCACCTCACGGGCCCGGACGGCCTCGGGGGCCTCGGCTTCGGCATGAAGTGGAACATGGGCTGGTCCCACGACTCGCTCGAGTACGTCGGGCGCGATCCGGTGCACCGCCGCCATCACCACGGTGAGATGACCTTCTCGATGGTGTACGCGTACAGCGAGAACTACGTCCTGCCCCTGTCCCACGACGAGGTCGTCCACGGCAAGCGGTCCCTGGTCTCGAAGATGCCCGGCGACTGGTGGCAGCAACGCGCCAACCACCGGGCCTATCTGGGCTTCATGTGGGCGCACCCGGGGAAGCAGCTCCTCTTCATGGGCCAGGAGTTCGCGCAGGGCGCCGAGTGGTCCGAGGAGCACGGCCTCGACTGGCGGCTGCTGGATCCGGGCTACCCGGCGGAGGCCGACCACGCGGGCGTACTGCGGCTGGTCCGGTGCCTCAACCTCGCGTACCGGTCCACCCCCACCCTGTGGGAACAGGACACCGAGCCTGCCGGCTTCTCCTGGGTCGCGGCGGACGCGGCCGAGGACAACGTGCTGGCGTTCCTGCGCTTCGCCGCGGACGGCTCCCCGCTGCTGGCCGTGTGCAACTTCTCCCCGGTGGTACGCCATGACTACGCGCTCGGTGTCCCGGACGCGGTCGCGGTGTGGCGGGAGGTCCTCAACACCGATCTGGCCCTCTTCGGGGGAAGCGATGTCGACAACCCCGGCCCGCTGAAGCCCGCCTGGGAGCCGGCCCACGGCCGCCCGGCCTCGCTGCGGGTGACCCTTCCGCCGCTCGCCACGGTGTGGCTGCGCCCCGAGTGAGGGCACGACCTGCCGCCCCCGGACGCGATCCGGCAGGCCACGTACCGTACGGACCCTCCCCCGGCGGCCCGCGGGCGGCTAGTCTGCGCGGCAACGGGAGGCTCGGGGAGGCTGGTGCGGTGTTCTACTACGTGCTCAAGTACGTGCTGCTGGGACCACTCCTGCGGCTGGCGTTCCGGCCGCGGATCGAGGGCTTGGAGAACATTCCCGAGGAGGGCGCGGCCATCGTCGCCGGCAACCACCTGTCGTTCTCGGACCACTTCCTGATGCCGGCGATCCTCAGGCGGCGCATCACCTTCCTCGCCAAGGCGGAGTACTTCACCGGGCCGGGCATCAAGGGACGCCTGGTCGCGGCGTTCTTCCGCAGCGCGGGCCAGATCCCGGTGGACCGCACGGGGCGCAAGGCCGCGCAGGCGGCGATCGACGAGGGGCTCGGCGTCCTGCGCAAGGACGAACTCCTGGGCATCTACCCGGAGGGCACCCGTTCGCACGACGGGAAGCTGTACAAGGGGCGCGTCGGCGTGGCGGCGATGGCGGTGCGGGCGCAGGTCAAGGTCATCCCCTGCGCGATGGTCGGCACCTTCGAGCTGCAGCCGCCGGGACGCGTCATCCCGCGCGTCGGCCGGGTGACCATCCGCTTCGGCGAACCGCTGGACTTCACGCGGTTCGCGGGGATGGAGAAGGAGAAGGCCGTCCTGCGGGCCGTCACCGACGAGATCATGTATGCCATCCTGAAGCTGTCCGGTCAGGAGTACGTCGACCGGTACGCGACGGATGTGCGCGCCGAGCTGGAGGCCGCGCGCAAAGCGGCCTGAACGGCCACGGGGGGAACAGTGAGCGCACGGCTGAAGAGCCTTGCCCGGCAGAACCGCGAGATCACCGAACGGGGCGGCTACACCGCGCCCGGCGGATCGTGGGTGGCGCTGGACGGGCGGGTGGACGCCGCGGTGCGCGGCACGCGGGTGTACGGGCCGGAGCCGGTGGCCGTCTCCCCGGCCGGCGGTGCGGCGACCGTCTTCGAGGTCACCGGCGAGGACAGCCTGGCGGCGGCGCGGCGGCTCACCGAAGCCGGCCCCTCGCGGGTCGGGGTGCTCAACTTCGCGTCCGCGCGCAACGTGGGCGGGGGGTACGTCAACGGCGCCAGGGCCCAGGAGGAGGACGTCTGCCGGGCGTCCGCGCTGTACGAGTGCCTGCTGTCCGTACCGGAGTTCTACACCGCGCACCGGGCCGACCCGAGCCCGTTCTACAGCGACCGCGTCATCCACTCCCCGGCCGTGCCCGTGTTCCGCGACCGGCGGGGCGGGCTGCTGGACGCGCCGTACGGCGTCGACTTCCTGACAGCGGCGGCGCCGAACGCCGGGGTGATCGCGCGGCAGACACCGGAGCGCACCGGGGAGATCCCGGGCGCGCTGCTGCGGCGTGCCGGGCGGGTGCTCGAGGCCGCGGCGGCGGGCGGATGCCGGGAGCTGGTGCTCGGGGCGTGGGGGTGCGGGGTGTTCCGTAACGAACCCGCGGTGGTGGCGGGGGCGTTCGCGGCGCTGCTGCTCGACGGGGGCCGCTGCGCGGGGTGGTTCGAGCGGGTGGTGTTCGCCGTCTGGGAGCGCGCCGAGGCCGCACCGGCGCGCGGGGCGTTCGAGGAACGCTTCGCGGTCGCGCGGGCCTAGCTCGCGTCCGGGGTCGCGGTCGCGCCCGCCTAGCTCGCGTCCGGGGGTGCCGGGCGATGCTCGGCCGCGATGCCGAAGCGGCGGCGTTCGCCCATGGCGGACACGGGGGTGCGCAGCGTGGAGACGGTGCTGATCACGCCGTCCTCCGCGGGCGCGCCCAGCGCCTCGAGACGTGCCAGGTCACCGGAATCCCGTGGGCCATGCTGCCATGCTGACGGACTGTACGTTCTGTACATTTTCCCGTGCGGAAGGGGTGACCCCCGATGAGGCATCCGGGCGCCAGGTACGTCCTGCCGGAGTTCACGGAGCGCACGAGCGGCGGGTACCGGTCGCTGGATCCGTACGCGAAGCTCTTCCAGGAGCGCATCGTCTTCCTGGGCACGGCCGTCGACGACACCGCGGCGAACGACGTGATGGCCCAGCTCGTCCAACTGGAGCACGCCGCACCGGACATGGACATCTCCCTCTACCTCAACTCCCCGGGCGGGTCCTTCACCGCCATGTCCGCCGTCCACGACACGATGCGGTTCGTCGGCTGCGACATCGAGACCGTGTGCCTGGGCCAGGCGGCGTCCGTCGCGGCCGTGCTGCTGGCGGCCGGAACGCCGGGCAAGCGGTACATCCTGCCGGGGGCGCGGGTGCTGCTGCGCCAGCCCCGGCTGAGCGAGGCCGTCCAGGGGCAGGCGGACGATCTGCACATCCAGGCCGAGGAACTCCAGCGCCGCCGCCGGTGGATGGAGGACGTCCTCGCCGAGTACACCGGGCAGTCGGTGGAGAAGGTGCGCGCCGACATCGAGCGGGACCTGTTCCTGGACGCGGCCGCCGCCGTGGAGTACGGGCTGGCCGACCGGATCACCGAGCGCCACCGCCCTGCCGGACGGGGGTGAGCGTGCTGCCTCCGGAGCCGCCGAAGCTGCCCGCCCTCACCCGCGCCGAGGGCCGGTTCATCGACGCCTACCTCGCGGTGGTGGACCAGGTCGGCCGGATCAACCCGGCCCGGCGCGACCACACCTACGGCGCGCTGCGCGCCGCCCAGGCGCTCGTACGCAGCGCCGTGGAGCTGCGCGACGCGCTGGCGCAGATGCATCTGCGCGGCGAGAGCGACCTGCACTCGGCCACCCTGGAGGAGGCGCTGCGTGTGCTGGACGGAGAGCGCCGGGCGCTGCAGGTGACGCTGCCGCAGCCGCGGGACGAATAGCGGGCGCCCCTCCGCGGTTTCGCACGAAGGGCGTCGGATACGTTGACGTGATGACAGATCATCTCGCGGGGGTACTCGCCGACGCCGCACGCGGCGTCTTCCCGCCGTCCGACGGCTCCGTGCACGTACTGCCGCCGCCCTCGCCGAGGGACTCGGGGATCATCGCGCTGACGGCGTGCTCCCTGGTGTTCGCCGACGTGGACGAGCGGTGGGTACGGGACCTGCTGCCGCCGGACGATCTGTCGGCCCCCCTCAACCCGCCGTTCCTGCGGGCGCTGGAGGAGCGCACGGGACGGCGGGTCAACAACGTCGATGTGCTGACCGTCGCCTCCCGACTCGACGGCCCCCCACCCCTGGAGCTGGCGCCCACCGAGGACCGCCGCCATCCGCGGATCGTCCGCGCGCTGCACCACCGCGACGACGTCCGCGCGTGGACGGTGCCGGGTGGGACGGTGCTGCTGGGGCGCGGGGTCGCGGGGCGCTGGGAGGTGGCCGTCGAGGTGGAGCCGCCGGCGCGCGGCACGGGACTCGGCCGACGGCTCGCGGTCGCCGCGCGCCATCTGGTGCCGCAGGGCGAGCCGTTGTGGGCGCAGATCGCGCCGGGCAACGCGGCGAGCGTCCGGGCGTTCCTGGCGGCCGACTTCCTTCCGGTGGGCGCCGAGGCGCTGCTGGTGGCGGACCACGCATAGGGGCCCCCGGCTGGTGGCGGACCACGCATGGGCCCCCGGTGCCACGGGTGGGCTCACGCCACCGGTGTGCGCCACGGCATCGCGATCCAGATGGTCTTGCCGCCGTCCGGGGTGGGAGTGACGGTCAGCCGGCCGCCCGACTCCGCGACCAGGATGCGGATGATGGCCATCCCGCGGCCGTTGTCCTGCTGCACCGCGGCGGGCAGCCTGCGCGGCCAGCGCGGATGACTGTCCGTCACACCGATCCGCAGCTCCTCGTCGCGCTCCAGGATCAGGTCGAGCGTGAACGTCGGCGACTGGCCGAGGGTGTGCTGGATGGCGTTGGTGGCGAGTTCGGAGACGATCAGCCGGACCGTGTCCGCGACGTCCGTCCCGTCCGCGAGCCCCCACTCGCCCAGCGTCCGCACCGCGTAGCGGCGGGCTGTCGTCACTGAGACCGGCTCGCTCGGCAGAGTGACTGCGGCTTCTCGTTGGTCTGCCATGGCGTGCCGTCCCCTTCCACCCGGGGCCGGACTTCGACAGAGCGGTGAAGTCGAGGACGGCTTCGAGCAGTTACCTCGTGACGAGGTGTAACCGATGTTCCACCATCCACGACAGATCCATCAAGATATGCATATATCTGTCCCTCGAAGCGGTGAACTCTGCTACGGCCGACCGGATTCGCACGGCACAATGTCGCAACGCCCAACGGGCATTCGGCGAGCCGGGAGGCACCATGGCGCACGGTCCGGCGGTACGCCGCCGCAAACTCGGTGCGGAACTGCGCCGCCAGCGCGACCTCGCCGGCCTCACGAGCGGTGAGGCGGCCACCCGGGCGGGCTGGCACCAGTCCAAGGTCAGCCGGATCGAGACGGGACGCAGCGCGGCGAAGGCCGCCGACGTAAGGCTGCTGCTGGACGTGTACGAGTGCGCCGACGCGGACCTGCGGGCGGTGCTCGAGGCGCTGACCGTCCCGGACGCGCCGGACCGCGCCTGGTGGCGGGCGTACCGGGAGCTGCTGCCCGACGCGTACCGGGACTTCATCTCGCTGGAGGGCGAGGCGACGCTCGTCCGGACGCTGGAGACGATGGTGGTGCCCGGCCTGCTGCAGACGCCGGCCTACGCGCGCGCCGTCACCCGGGCGGCCATGGCCGGGGCGGCCGAGGGGAAGGTCGCGGCCCTGGCGGACGTGCGCATCGCGCGCCAGGCGGTGCTGCGGGCGACACCGCCGCTCACCCTGCACGCGGTGCTCGACGAGGCCGTGCTGCGCCGGGAGGTCGGCGGGCGGGAGGTGATGGCGGAGCAGTTACGGCACCTGGTGGAACTCGGGCGGCTGGAGAACGTCCGGTTGCAGGTGCTGCCGTTTTCCAGCGGTGTGCATGTCGGAGTCTGCGGGCCTTTCGTTATGTTCTCATTTCCGCACAGTTCCGACCTGGATGTTGTGGTTCTTGACCATCTGACGAGTAGCTTCTATCTCGAACGGAAAGAAGACCTGGGGGCGTACGTCGAGGCTTTCGCAGACCTTCAGGCAAGCGCCCTCTCGCATGAGCAGTCGTTGGCATTCATGGCCGGTATCAACTCCGGCATGTGAGGAGGCATGATGAGCGCATTGCCGCGATTTGTTCCCTCCAGTCAGGAACTGCACGACGCCGACTGGATTCGCAGCAGCCACAGCACGGGCGCCAACAATTGTGTGGAAGTCACCCCTGTCGGGGCGGGCGGTCTCGCGGTTCGCGATTCGAAGAACCCCCAGGGACCCGCCCTGGTCTTCACCCCCGCCGCATGGGCGGACTTCCTGTCCGCGATCCGCGGCGGGGACATCTGACGCCGCGGCGCGGCGCGTTCAGGCGCGCGGGGCGGACGCCGTAATCGCCCCGAGTGCCCGGTCGACGTCCTGCGGGCGCAGATCCGCACGCGCCGTCAGGCGCAGGCGGGAGATCCCGTCCGGCACGGACGGCGGACGGAAGCAGCCGACCCGGACTCCGTCGGCATGGCAGCCCGCTGCCCACTGAAGTGCCTGCTCCGGTGTGGGAGCGAGTACGGAGACCACCGCGGCGTCCGGCCGCAGCGACCTCAGGCCGGACGCCGTCAGTCCCTCGTGCAGCGCGAGGGCCACCTCGCGCACCTTCGCGACACGCTCCGGTTCCCGGCGCAGCAGCCGCAGCGCGGCCAGCGCCCCGCCGGCGGCGGCGGGGTTGAGACCGGTGTCGAAGATGAACGTGCGCGCCGTGTTGACCAGGTGCTCGATGACCGCGGCCGGGCCCAGGACGGCTCCCCCCTGGCTGCCCAGGGACTTCGACAGCGTCACGGTCGCCACGACGCCCGGCGCACCCGCCACGCCGTACGCCCGCGCCGTACCACTGCCGTCCGGGCCGAGGACGCCCAGGCCGTGGGCGTCGTCCACCAGCAGCGCCGCGCCGCGCTCCGCAGCCACCCGGTGCAGGGCGGACAGCGGCGCCGCGTCGCCGTCGACGGAGAAGACGGCGTCGGTGACGACCAGCGCCCGCCCGTCGTGCTCCGCCAGCGCCTTGTCCACGGCGTCCGGGGAGGCGTGCGGGGTCACCGTGGTGGCGGCGCGGGAGAGGCGGCAGCCGTCGATGAGGGAGGCGTGGTTGCCCGCGTCGGAGACGACGAGGCTGTCGGCGCCGGTCAGGGCGGTGACGGCGGCGAGGTTGGCGGCGTAACCGGAGGAGAAGACCAGGGCCGCCTCGAAGCCGCAGAAAGCGGCCAGCTCCGCCTCGAGCTCGGCGTGCAGCTCGGTCGTCCCGGTGACCAGCCGGGAGCCGGTGGCACCGGCGCCCCAGCGGCGGGCGGCGGCAGCCGCCCCCTCGACCACCTCGGGGTGGCGGGTCAGGCCCAGGTAGTCGTTGCCGGCGAGGTCGAGCACCGCGCTGTCCGCGGGGCGCGGGCGCAGGGTGCGCACCAGGCCGGCGCGGCGGCGGGCGGCGGCCGCGTCGGTGATCCATTCGAAGGGGTCGCGGGGCATGGCACGTCCTCGTCAGCGGTTCGGCGGGTCAGCAGTCGAGCAGTTCAGGGGTTCGGCGGGGCAGCAGTCGGGCGGTTCAGCGGTCGTCGGTCACGTGCGGGCACGCTACCGGTGGCCGCCTCCCGGCGCGGTGTGGCAAGACACACAGTGTCCGGGGCACCTCTTGTGCGGTGTCCCCTTGGCTCGCGGCGAGCCGGTAGGCGACTATCGGCGCCATGGACCTCCTCACAACGCTGGTGGACAAGGGGCTGCGCCGTGCGCTGCCCACGCGCGACGAAGCGCTCGCCGTCCTCGCGACCTCCGACGACGAACTCCTCGACGTGGTGGCCGCCGCGGGCCGCGTGCGCCGGCACTGGTTCGGCCGCCGCGTGAAGCTGAACTACCTCGTCAACCTGAAGTCGGGCTTGTGCCCGGAGGACTGCTCGTACTGCTCCCAGCGCCTGGGCTCCGAGGCGGGCATCCTCAAGTACACCTGGATCAAGCCGGAGGAGGCCGCCCGGGCCGCGGGGGCGGGCGTCGCGGGCGGCGCCAAGCGGGTGTGCCTGGTGGCCAGCGGGCGCGGTCCCACCGACCGCGACGTGGAGCGGGTCGCGGGGACCATCGCCGCGATCAAGGAGCAGAACGAGGGCGTCGAGGTGTGCGCCTGCCTCGGACTGCTCTCCGCCGGCCAGGCCGACCGGCTGCGCGCGGCCGGGGCGGACGCGTACAACCACAACCTCAACACCTCCGAGTCGACGTACGGCGACATCTGTACGACGCACGACTACGCGGACCGCGTCGACACCGTGCAGCAGGCGCAGGCGGCGGGTCTGTCGGCGTGCTCCGGGCTGATCGCCGGGATGGGCGAGAGCGACGGGGACCTGGTGGACGTGGTCTTCGGGCTGCGGGAGCTGGACCCGGACTCCGTTCCGGTGAACTTCCTGATCCCCTTCGAGGGGACGCCGCTGGCCAAGGAGTGGAACCTCACCCCGCAGCGCTGCCTGCGGATCCTGGCGATGGTGCGGTTCGTCTGCCCGGACGTCGAGGTGCGGCTGGCGGGCGGGCGCGAGGTGCATCTGCGCAGCATGCAGCCGCTGGCCCTGCACCTGGCCAACTCGATCTTCCTCGGCGACTATCTGACCAGTGAGGGCCAGGCCGGCCAGGCCGACCTCGACATGATCACCGACGCGGGCTTCGAGGTGGAGGGCGCGGGGACGACGACGCTGCCGTCGCACCGGGCGGACGTGGCCGCCGCCGGCTGCGGGGGCGGGGGATGCGGGCCGTGCGGCGAGGACGCCGGTGCCGCCGAGCCTGCCGCCGCCTGCGCCCCCGCCGCCGTGGCGGCGGCGCCCGCGGACGGCGCCGGGGCGCGTACGGACCTCGTGTCCGTACGCCGTCGGGGCGCGGGGACGGATCTGCCGCCCAATGCCTGAGCCGCTCTCCCCCGGCCGGCTGCTGGAGCTGGACCGGGAGCACGTCTGGCATCCGTACGGGCCCATGCCGGGGCGCCAGGAGCCGCTCGTCGTCGAGTCCGCGTCCGGGGTGCGGCTGCGGCTCGCGGAGCCGGTGCACGGCACCGCGGAGCTCGTCGACGGGATGTCGTCGTGGTGGTCCGCCATCCACGGCTACAACCACCCCGTCCTCAACCGCGCGGCGCACGACCAGCTGGAGCGCATGAGCCATGTGATGTTCGGCGGCCTCACCCACGAGCCCGCCGTACGGCTCGCCGCCCGGCTGGTCGAGATCACCCCCGAGCCGCTGCGCCACGTCTTCCTCGCCGACTCGGGCTCTGTGTCCGTCGAGGTCGCCGTCAAGATGTGCCTGCAGTACTGGCGTTCCGTGGGCAGGCCCGAGAAGCGCCGGCTGCTGACCTGGCGCGGCGGCTACCACGGCGACACCTGGCATCCGATGTCCGTCTGCGACCCCGACGGCGGCATGCACGAGCTGTGGAGCGGCTCGCTGCCGCGCCAGGTGTTCGCCCCGGCGCCTCCCGGCGGCTTCGGGGACGAGCCCGATCCCGCGTACGTACGGGAGCTGCGCACGCTGATCGAGCGGCACGCCGCCGAGGCGGCCGCGGTGATCGTCGAACCGGTGGTGCAGGGCGCGGGCGGGATGCGGTTCCACTCCCCCGGCTATCTGCGCGTGCTGCGCGAGGCGTGCGACGAGTACGGCGTCCTGCTGGTGTTCGACGAGATCGCGACCGGGTTCGGGCGTACGGGAGCGCTCTTCGCCGCGGACCATGCCGGGGTGTCTCCCGACGTGATGTGCGTGGGCAAGGCGCTGACCGGCGGCTATCTGACGATGGCGGCGACGCTGTGCACCTCGCGCGTGGCCGAGGGGATCTCGCGGGGCGAGGTGCCGGTGCTGGCGCACGGGCCGACGTTCATGGGGAATCCGCTGGCGGCGGCGGTCGCGGACGCGTCCATTGATCTACTGATCGGACAAGACTGGGCGTTCCACGTGAAACGCCTGGAATCCGGCCTCTCCGCGGGGCTGGCCGAGGCGGCCGGGATCGACGGGGTCGCCGACGTACGGGTGCTCGGCGGCATCGGCGTGGTGCAGCTGGACCACCCCGTCGACATGGCTGCGGCCACCGCCGCGGCGGTGCGGGCCGGGGTGTGGCTGCGGCCGTTCCGCGACCTCGTCTACACCATGCCGCCGTATGTCACCGACGACGACGATCTGGCGCGGATCTGCCGCGCCGTGTGCGCGGCTGCGGCCGCGGGATGAGGAGCTGCAAGTGAGCGTGCTGGTCGTCACCGGGACCGGGACGGAGGTCGGCAAGACCGTGGTGACCGCCGCGCTGGCGGCCGTGACGGCGGCCGGCGGCTGGTCGGTGGCCGCGCTGAAGCCCGCCCAGACGGGTGTCGCCCCGGGCGAACCGGGCGACGTGCACGAGGTGGTCCGGCTGGCCGGCGACACCGTCACGGGTGTGGAGCTGGCCCGCTTCCCCGACCCCCTCGCCCCGGCCACGGCCGCGCGCCGGGCGGGGGTGTCGCCGGTGCGGCCGACGGAGGTGGCGGAGGCCGCGGCGAAGCTGTCGGCCGCCCACGACGTGGTGCTCGTGGAAGGGGCGGGCGGGCTGCTGGTCCGGTTCGACGACGAGGGCTCGACGCTGGCGGACGTCGCCGCCCTGCTGCGCTGCCGGGTCCTGCTGGTGGCGCAGGCGGGGCTGGGCACGCTGAACACGACGGCCCTCACCGCGGAGGCGCTGAAGGCCCGCGACGTGCCGTGCGCGGGCGTGGTGGTGGGCAGCTGGCCGCACGAGCCGGGCCTGGCGGAGGTCTGCAATCTGACCGACCTCCCCGAGGCGGCGGGGGCTCCGCTGCTCGGGGTGCTGCCGGAGGGGGCGGGCCGGATGACACCGGAGGCCTTCCGGGGGGCCGCGCCCGGCTGGCTCGCACCGGAGCTCGGCGGCGTGTGGGACGCGGCGGGGTTCGTGGCCCGGCAGCGGGGCTGAGCGCCGAGCCTCACCGCGCCGGGACGTCTCCTGGAGGACAATCGCGGGTAGCCGTGCTCTGCCGCGTCCTTCCGGGAGGGATATGCCATGCCGCTGGGCAGCCGCCGTCCGCACCGTGATGCCGTGCACCATCCCCTCTTCGCCCGGTGGTACGCGGCCACCAGCCCGCGGGCCGACGTCGGATCGGGTGTGGCGGCGCACCGCGCCGAGCTCCTCGCCGGGCTGTCCGGGCGGGTCATCGAGATCGGCGCCGGCAACGGCCTGAACTTCCGCCACTATCCGGGCACGGTGTCCGAGGTCGTGGCGATCGAACCGGAGCACCGGCTGCGGCAGCTCGCGGTGGACGCGGCGATGCACAGCGACGTCCCCGTGGACGTGGTGCCGGGCGCCGCCGAGGCGCTGCCCGTGAAGAGCGAGGCGTTCGACGCGGCCGTCGCCTCGCTGGTGCTGTGCTCGGTACGGGACGTACCGCGCGCGCTCGCCGAACTGCGCCGCGTGCTGCGGCCCGGCGCGGAGCTGCGGCTGTTCGAGCACGTGCGGTCGGAGAAGCCGGTCAAGCGCAGGGTGCAGCGGCTGGCCGACGCCACCGTGTGGCCCCGGCTGTTCGGCGGCTGCCACAGCGGCCGCGACCTGCTGAGGGAGCTCGACGCGGCGGGCTTCGACCTGGTCGACCACCGGCGGCTGCGGGTGCCGGCGCGGGGGCCCGCGACGCCGGCGTCGGAGCATGTGCTGGGGGTGGCGCGGAAGCGGCTCTGAGGGGCCGGCCCGTGTCACCCCTCCCGGCGCCCCGGTCTCACTCCCCGGTCACGCCGTCGATCGCCTCGCGCAGCAGGTCCGCGTGGCCGTTGTGCCGGGCGTACTCCTCGATCAGGTGGCCGTAGACCCAGCGCAGGCTCGTGGTCCGGCCCCGCTTGTCGGTGAAGATCTCGTCCAGGCCGCGGTCGGCGACCGCGGCGTCGCAGGCGGCGGTCTCCGCCTGGTAGACGGCCAGGTCCGCACGGGCGTCGGCGGTCGGTACGTCGTCGAAGTCGCCGTCGGGGTTGTCGGGGGTCCAGTACAGGTCGTCCACGTCCTCGCCCAGGAAGCACTGGCGGAACCACCAGCGCTCCACCAGTGCCAGATGGCGCAGCAGGCCGTGCAGAGTGAGAGTGGAGGTAGGCACGCTCGGCGTGCGCAGCTGCTCGGGGGTCAGGCCCGCGCACTTCATCAGCAGGGTGTCGCGGTGATAGTCGAGCCAGCCCTGCAGCATCTCCCGTTCGGGAGCGGTTCGGGGCTCGGTACGGCGTTCGGTCTGCGGCATGGTCCAGGTCATGCGGCGCAGCCTAGCGGGCGGTCCGGCGCGGGTCCCCCGGATATTCCCGCTGGTGAGGAGGGCGCCCAGGAGCACCGTTACTCCCGCGGTAGCTCGTACGAGCTCCTCCCGCAGAACGAGGGAGCATCGTGGAGTTGGCCCGCCAGAGGGATGCCGAGGCGGCTGCGGGCCCCCTAGTCTCGGCCTGCAGGCGGGAGTTGAGCGGATCGAGCGCGAGGAGGCGCTGTGTCCACACCGGCGGCGGCACAGGAGTACGGTCTGGCGGACGGGGCCGGGATCGCGGCCCGGGCTGCCGGGCTGACCAAGGCGTACGGCACCGGCGAGACGACCGTCGTCGCGCTCGACGCGGTGGACGTGGCGATCACCCGCGGGCGGTTCACGGCGGTGATGGGGCCCTCCGGGTCCGGGAAGTCGACGCTGATGCACTGTCTGGCCGGGCTGGACACGGTATCCGCCGGGCAGGTGTGGCTGGGCGGGACGGAGATCACCGGGCTGAACGACCGGGAGCTGACCCGGCTGCGCCGCGACCGGGTGGGGTTCATGTTCCAGTCGTTCAATCTGCTCCCCACGCTCAACGCGCTGGAGAACATCACCCTGCCGATGGACATCGCGGGCCGCAAGCCCGACCGGGAGTGGCTGCGGCAGGTCATCGACACCCTGGGGCTGGGCGACCGGCTGAAGCACCGGCCGGCGGAGCTGTCTGGCGGGCAGCAGCAGCGCGTCGCCTGCGCCCGGGCGCTGGCCTCCCGCCCCGAGCTGATCTTCGCCGACGAGCCCACGGGCAACCTCGACTCGCGCTCCGGCCAGGAGGTGCTGGCGATGCTCAGATCGGCCGTGGACGAGCTCGGGCAGACGGTGGTGATGGTGACCCACGACCCCGGCGCGGCCGCGGTCTCCGACCTGGTGCTGTTCCTGGCCGACGGGCGGATCGTGGACGAGATGCCGCACCCGACGGCCGAGGCGGTCCTCGAGCGGATGAAGCGCTTCGACGGGGTACGGAAGAGCTGAGGCCCGGAGATGCTGAGGGCGAGCCTGCGGAGCTTCGTCGCACACAAGGGGCGGATGCTGCTGTCCGCCCTCGCCGTCCTGCTGTCCGTGGCCTTCGTGGCCGGGAGCCTGATCTTCTCCGACACCGTGAGCCGCACCTTCGACCGGCTCTTCCAGTCCAGCGCCGCCGATGTGGCGGTGGAGCCGCGGGAGGACTTCAACGAGGCCGGGGGCACGCGCTCGGGCCAGACACCCGTCATCCCCGCCTCGCTGCGGGAGAAGGTGGCCGGGGTGGAGGGCGTCGCCGCCGCCCATCTCGATGTCGGCGTCGAGAACATCACCCTGGTCGACGAGAACAACAAGCAGGTGGGCCCGACGACCGGCCCGCCCACCCTGGGTGCCAACTGGCAGCAGACCGACCACAGCGTCGTCGAGCTGCACAGCGGACGCGAACCGCGCGGGCCGGACGAGGTCCTGCTGGACAAGGACACGGCCGACCGCAAGGACGTGGAGATCGGCGACACGCTGAGGGTGATCGCCGCGCCGGGGTCGTTCGACGCCGAGGTCGTCGGCATCGCCGCGTTCACCTCGACCAACCCGGGCGCCGCGCTCGTCTGGCTCGAGACACCGGCGGCGCAGGAACGGCTGCTCGGGCGTACGGACGCCGTCACCTCGATCTCCCTGGACGCCGCGCAGGGAGTCTCCGACAAGGAGCTCAAGCAGCGGGTGGCGGCGGCCGTCGGCCCGCAGTACGCGGTGAAGACGGCGGACGAGCAGGCCAAGTCGGCGACGGAGGAGCTGGGCGGGTTCCTCGACATCATCAAGTACGTGATGCTCGGCTTCGCCGGGATCGCGGTGCTGGTCGGCGTCTTCCTGATCGTCAACACGTTCTCCATGCTCATCGCCCAGCGCACCCGCGAGCTGGGCCTGATGCGCGCGCTCGGCGCGGACCGGCGGCAGGTGCGGCGCTCCGTGCTCACCGAGGCGGTGCTGCTGGGCCTGGTCGGCTCCACGCTCGGCCTGGCGGCGGGAGTGGCTCTGGCGGCGGGGCTGATCGAGCTGCTGGGCGCGCTCGGCATGAACCTCGACGCGGCGGAGATGGTCGTGGTGTGGACGACGCCGCTCGCCGCGTACGTGGTGGGGCTGGGCGTGACGTTCGTCGCCGCGTATCTGCCCGCCCGGCGCGCGGCGCGGGTCTCGCCGATGGCGGCCCTCGCGGACATCGAGGTGTCCGGGACCGGGAAGCCGCTGCGGATACGGGCGGTCGTCGGCGCCGTGGTCGCGGCCGGCGGAGTGGCCTCGCTCGCGGCGTGCGCGGTGAACGCGGACACCTCGACGGCGTCGCTGTGGCTGGTCACGGGCGTGGTCCTCACCCTGATCGCCACGGTGATCGCGGGGCCGCTGCTGGTGCGTCCGGTGATCCGGGTGCTGGGCGGGGCGTTCCCGCGGGTCTTCGGACCGGTCGGGGCGATGAGCCAGCGCAACGCCCTGCGCAATCCGCGCCGTACCGGAGCGACCGCCTCGGCCCTGATGGTGGGGCTGGCGCTGGTCGGCGGGCTGTCCATCGCCGGGGCGTCGATGACCCGGTCCGTGGACGACGAGCTGGACCGCACGCTGGGCGCCGACTTCGTGATCACCGGCAACAACTTCATCCCGTTCCAGCACGAGGTCACCGAGCGGGTCCGCGACGTCGACGGGGTGGGGCTGCTGATCCGTGAGCGGGCCGCCACGGCCCGGATCACCCTGCCCGACGGCGGGACCACGCGGACCCCGATCGGCGCGTACGACCAGGGCGTCGACCGGGCGTTCAAGCTCGAGTACGCGGGCGGCGACACCGATGCCGCGCTGGCGAAGGACCGGCTCGGCGTGCAGAAGGACTACGCGGACGAGCACGGGATACGCATCGGCAGCGTACTGCCCGTCCAGTTCGCGGACGGCACGCGTGCGCGGCTCACCGTGGCGGCGCTGACGGTCGCGGAATCCGATGCCTTCACCGAGGGCGGCGGGTTCTTCATGGGCATCGAGACGCTGGACGAGTACCAGCCCGGCGCCCTGGACAGCGGGCTGCTCGTCAACGCCGCGGACGGCACCTCCCCGGAGCGGCTGCGCGCCGGGCTGGAGTCGGCGCTCGAGGAGTATCCGCAGGTGGCGGTGCGCGACCGCGCGGACTTCAAGGAGCTGATCCGCCAGCAGATATCCGTGCTGCTGTATCTGGTGTACGCGCTGCTGGGCCTCGCGATCGTCATCGCGGTGCTCGGCGTCGTCAACACCCTCGCGCTGTCCGTGGTGGAGCGCACCCGGGAGATCGGACTGCTGCGGGCGATCGGGCTGTCGCGCAGACAGCTGCGGCGGATGATCCGGCTGGAGTCCGTGGTGATCGCGGTGTTCGGCGCGGTGCTGGGCCTCGCCCTCGGGCTGGTCTGGGGTGTCTCCGTGTGGCAGGTGCTGGCGCTCGAAGGGCTGAAGGCGTTCGCCATCCCGTGGGTCACGGTCATCGCGGTCGTCGCCGGCTCGGTGCTGGTCGGACTGGCCGCCGCCCTGCTGCCCGCGCTGCGGGCGGCGCGGCTGAACGTACTGGCGGCCATCGCCCACGAGTGACGGACGGCGCGCTCGGGTTGCGCGAGGCGTGCGGGGCGCAGAGGACGGACGGGGCGCAGGGGACGGGCGGGGCAGACCGGGCGCACGGGGCGGAAAAACACTTGGACGGCGGGGGCGTCGGCGCGGGAGACTGCTGCGGTTTCCCCGCCGCCCCCCTGCTTCTGCCCTGCGCTGCTTCCTGCTGCGCGCGCGAGCACGGTGGCGGCCGCCGCACGACCATTCGGGGTGGAGATGGCAACGCCCGAAAGGCGCGGAGGTTTACCGGGCAAGGGCCCGGTGCTCCTCGCGCTCCGCTACTACGGACACGAACTCAAACGCCAGCGCCGGCTGACGGCGCCGGCCCTGCTGCTGCCCGCTCTCGGCAACATCGGCCTCAACTACCTCGCACCACTGGTCATCGCCAAACTCGTCGCCGACATCGCCGACGGCGGTGACACCGGACTCGACGCGACGCTCCCCTACGTCCTCGCCTTCGCCGGCGTCCTGCTCTTCGCCGAGGTGCTCTGGCGCGTCGGCCTGCACTGTCTGAACCGCCTCGACGCGCGCGGCGTGGAACACCTGTACGTCATCGGCATGGACGAACTGTTCGCCAAGGACGCCGCGTTCTTCCACGACAACTTCGCCGGATCCCTCACCAAGCGGGTGCTGAGCTTCGCCACCCGCTTCGAGGAGTTCGTCGACACCCTCACCTTCCAGATCATGGGCAGCGTCGTGCCCCTGCTGTTCGGCTCCGTGGTGCTGTGGCGCTACGAGCCGCTGCTGGTCGTCGTCCTGCTGACGATGATCGGGCTGACGGCGCTGTGTGTGGTACCGCTGATCCGCCGCCGCCAGGCGCTGGTCGACCTGCGCGAGCAGGCCATCGCCCGGGTGTCCGGCCATGTCGCCGACAGCCTGATGAACATGGACACGGTGCGGGCGTTCGCCGCCGAGGAGCGCGAGGCGGCCGAACACCGCTCCCGGGTCGCGGAGTCGCGCCGCCTCACCCTGCGCTCCTGGGACTACGGCAACCTGCGCATCGACACCCTGGTGGCCCCGATGTCCGTGGCCACGAACGCGCTGGGCCTGCTCCTCGCGGTGACCCTCGCCGGGAACGGGCACGACATCGAGGCGATCGTCGTCGCGTTCACGTACTTCAGCAACGCCACCCGGATCATGTTCGAGTTCAACCAGATCTACCGCCGGCTGGAGAGCTCGATGACGGAGGCCGCGCAGTTCACCGAGCTGCTGCTGAGTCCGCCGACCGTGCTGGACCCGGCGGAGCCCGAGCCGCTCGCCCCGCGGCCCCGCGACGTGTGCTTCGAGCGGGTCCACTTCACCCACCGGGGCGCCGACCCGCTCTTCGAGGGCCTCGACCTGGCCGTGCCCAGCGGGACGAAGGTGGGCCTGGTGGGCCGCTCCGGCGGCGGCAAGACCACCCTCACCCGGCTGCTGCTGCGGATGACCGACATCGACGGCGGCCGGATCCTCGTCGGCGGCCAGGACATCAGCCGGCTGCGCCAGGCCGACCTGCGCAACCTGATGGCGTACGTGCCGCAGGACCCGGCGATGTTCCACCGCACGCTGCGCGACAACATCGCCTTCGCCCGGCCCGGCGCCACCGACGCCGAGATCCGGCGGGCGGCGGAGGCGGCGCACGTCACGGAGTTCGCGGACGCCCTGCCCGACGGCTTCCGGACGATGGTGGGTGAGCGGGGCATCAAGCTCTCGGGCGGTCAGCGCCAGCGGGTCGCGCTGGCCCGGGCGATCCTGCGGGACGCGCCGATCCTGCTGCTCGACGAGGCGACCAGCGCACTGGACTCCGAGAGCGAGCTGCTGGTCCAGGAGGCGCTGTGGCGGCTCATGGAGGGCCGTACGGCGCTGGTGGTGGCGCACCGGCTGAGCACGGTCGCCGGCATGGACCGGCTGGTGGTCCTCGACCGCGGCCGCATCGTCGAGCAGGGCAGCCACCAGGAGCTGCTGGACGCCGAGGGCACGTACGCGAAGCTCTGGCGGCACCAGTCGGGCGGCTTCCTGGACGACACGGCGGACGACGAGCCCGCAACGGACGTCAGCAGCGTCCCCGTCCACAGTGTGGAAACCCGCTCGCCAGGCGGTCAGCCGCTCTGATTGGCTCGCCGCCATGAGCGATCTCCACATCCGCCACGCCACCCTCGCGGACATCGACGACGTGCTCGGCTTCTGGCGGGAGGCCGCCGAGGGCACGAGCATCAGCGACGACCGCGAGGGGGTGGCCCGCCTCATCGAGCGGGACCCCGAGGCCCTGCTCCTGGCGGAGCGCGGCGGCGCACTGGCCGGCTCGGTCATCGCCGGCTTCGACGGCTGGCGGTGCCACGCCTACCGGCTGGCCGTGCACCCCGCGCACCGCCGGCAGGGCGTCGGCACCGCCCTGCTCGAGGCGGCGGAGAAGCGCTTCGCGGCGCTCGGCGGGCGCCGCGCCGACGCCATGGTCCTCGAGGCGAACGAACGCGCCCAGCACGCCTGGGGCGCGTCCGGCTACCACCGCGAGGACCACTGGCGCCGCTGGGTCAAGCCGCTGTAGAGGGCTCCCCGGGACTCCCCGCACTCCCGCGGCCGCACCCCACGCCCATCCCCTTTGCCTTTCCTTTACTATGGACCGTCACACAGGAACCCGACGGACGACCAGAAAGGTGTGAGCGTCCCCTGATGGACGAGCCTCCCAGTAGCCGGTATCGCGTAGCCCGCCCCCCGTGTCCGATCATGGAGCGGTGGTGACCCGATGACCGAACTTCTCCTCCTGGCGCTCGCCCTCGCGCTGTGCCTGGCGTGCGGCCTCTTCGTAGCCGCCGAGTTCTCCCTGACCACCGTCGAGCGCAGTGAGCTCGAAGAGGCCGTGGAGCGGGGTGAGCCCGGCGCGGAGAGCGCGCTGAAGGCGGTCCGCAGCCTCACCTTCCAGCTCTCCGGTGCCCAGCTGGGCATCACGGTCACCAACCTCGTCGTCGGCATGCTCGCCGAGCCGTCCGTCGCCGCGCTCCTGCACGGGCCGCTGACTGCCGTCGGCGTCCCCGAGTCGGCCGTGCCCGGCGTCGCCCTGGCCCTCGGCACCGCGCTGTCGACCCTCGTGCTGATGGTGGTCGGCGAGCTGGTGCCGAAGAACTGGGCGATCTCCCGCCCGCTGCCCGTGGCCAAGCGGGTCGCCGCGTTCCAGCGCGGGTTCAGCGCCGCGTTCGGCCCGTTCATCCACTGGCTGAACAACACCGCCAACCGCCTGATCCGCCTGATGGGCATGGAGCCGGCCGAGGAGCTGGCCTCGGCACGCAGCCCGCAGGAGCTCGTCGCCCTGGCCCGGCACTCCGCGAGGGAGGGCTCGCTGGAGGCGGACACGGCCGAGCTGTTCGTCCGTACGCTCAATCTCGCGGACCTGACCGCCGAGAACGTGATGACGCCCCGGGTGCAGGTCACCGCCCTGGAGATCCAGGCCACCGCGGAGGACGTCGCCAACGCCACCCGCGCGACCGGCCTGTCCCGCTTCCCCGTCTACCGGGGCACCCTCGACACCGTCGTCGGCATCGCGCACATCAAGGACGTGCTGGCCATACCGGCCGAGCGCCGCCCCCGCGTACCGGTGGGCGATCTGATGCGCGAGCCACTGCTGGTGCCCGAGACGCTCACCGTGGACCGGCTGCTCGACCGGCTGTCCACCCAGCGCTCCATGGCCGTCGTGATCGACGAGTACGGCGGTACGGCCGGCGTGGCCACCCTGGAGGACATCGTCGAGGAGGTCGTCGGCGAGGTCCGCGACGAGCACGATCCGCACGAGACGGCCGACCTGGTCGCCACCGGCGCGGACGCCGACGGCCGGCAGACATTCGACGCCGACGGCGCGGTCCGGCCGGACCAGCTGGAGGCCATCGGCATGCGGGCGCCGGAAGGCCCGTACGAGACGCTCGCCGGGCTCGTCGCCACCGAGCTGGGGCGTATCCCGGCCGGCGGTGACCGGGTGCTGGTCGGCGGCTGGGAGATCGAGGTGGTCGACGCCACCGGCCGCCGCGCGGCGCGGGTCCTGCTGCGCGCGCCGGCGAACCACGGACACGAGCACGAGCGGAGTGAGGGCCGATGACCGCCGTACAGCTGCTGATCGGCCTGCTGACGCTGGTCGTGAACGCGTTCTTCGTCGGCGCCGAGTTCGCCCTGATCTCGGTGCGCCGGGCGCAGATCGAACCGTTCGCCCGCGCCGGCAACAAGCGGGCGCGGCGGGTGCTGTGGGGACTGGAGCACGTGTCGACGCTGATGGCGAGCGCGCAGCTGGGCATCACGCTGTGCACCCTAGTGCTGGGCATCGTGGCGGAGCCGGCGATCGCACACCTGCTGGAGCCGGTGTTCGACGCCGTCGGGGTGCCGCACGGACTGGTGCACCCGATCTCGTTCGTGATCGCGCTGTCCGTGGCGACGTATCTGCACATGCTCCTCGGCGAGATGCTGCCGAAGAACGTGGCGCTTGCCGACCCGGTCCGCTCCGCGCTGCTGCTGGGGCCGCCGCTGGTGGCCATGACGCGCGCGCTGCGGCCCGTGGTGTACGTCGTGAACGCCGCCGCCAACGGACTGCTGCGGCTGCTGCGGGTGGAGCCGAAGGACGAGGTCTCGGCGACGTTCTCCGACGACGAGCTGGCCCGGATCGTGCGCGACTCCGGTGAGGCGGGACTGATCGACGACCGGGCGAAGGAGCGGCTGCAGGACGCCCTGGAGCTGGGCCGCCGTCCGGTGCGCGAGATCGTGCTGCCGCCGGAGCGGGTGGTGTCGGCCCGGTTCGGGATCACCCCGGAGGGGCTGGAGCAGCTGTCGGCGGAGTCCGGGTTCTCCCGCTTCCCGGTGGCCGACGACGGCGGCCGCGTCTTCGGGTACCTGCATGTGAAGGACGCCCTGGACCGCTCCCCGCGGGACCTGCCGTTCCCGGTGAGCGCGATGCGGCCGATCGCCCGGGTCCGGGCGGCCACACCGCTGGACGACGTGCTGACCGCGATGCGCCGCAGCCGTACGCATCTGGCCGCGGTGACGGACGAGGACGGGCGCCCGGCGGGCATGGTCACGATGGAGGACGTGCTGCGCGAGCTCGTCGGACAGGGCGCGTAAAATCTCCACCGCTATGGAGATCAGTGCCCAGTACACCAGCTTTGTCGCGGTCGGCGACTCGTTCACCGAGGGAATGTCGGACCAGCTGCCGGACGGTACGTACCGCGGCTGGGCCGACCTGCTGGCGGCCCGCCTCGCGGGCCGCTCCCCCGGCTTCCGCTACGCCAACCTCGCCGTGCGCGGCAAGCTCATCGCGCAGATCCTCGACGAGCAGACGGAGCGGGCCGCGGCGATGAACGCGGACGTCGTCACACTGGTCGGCGGGCTGAACGACACCCTGCGGCCCAAGTGCGACATGGTGCGGGTGAAGGACCATCTGGAGCAGGCCGTGGCTACGCTGGCGCCGAGCTGCAAGCAGCTGGTGCTGATGCGCAGCCCGGGCCGCCGCGGCCCGGTCATGGAGCGCTTCCGGCCCCGCATGGAGGAGCTGTTCGACCATATCGACCGGCTCGCCGGGCGCTACGACGCGGCCGTGGTCGACCTGTACGCCTCCGAGGCGCTGGGCGACCCGCGCCTGTGGGACGAGGACCGGCTGCACCTGACCGCCGAGGGCCACCGGCGGGTGGCCGAGGCCGTCTGGCAGCGGCTGGGGCTGCCCGCCGAGTCCGACTGGAACACCCCGCTGCCGCCCGCCGTACCGCCGGGCCTCGTGGCGCGGCGGCGCGCGGACCTGTCCTTCGCGCGCAAGCACCTCGGCCCGTGGATCGGCCGCCGGCTGACCGGCCGCTCCTCCGGCGACGGGCTGCCGCCCAAGCGCGCCGAGCTGCTGCCGTACCTTCCGCCGGAGGCGTGACCTGCGGGGCCTGGAGAATCGTCCAGCTCCCCGGCCCCGTATCATTCGGTTACGTGAACAAGCCCCGCATCCCCAATGTCCTGGCCGGCCGCTACGCCTCCCCGGAGCTGGCCGTCCTGTGGTCCCCCGAGTACAAGGTCGTCCTGGAGCGGCAGCTGTGGCTGGCCGTGCTGCGCGCGCAGAAGGATCTGGGGATCGAGGTGCCGGACGCCGCGATCGAGGACTACCAGCGGGTGATCGACCAGGTCGACCTGGAGTCGATTGCCGCGCGGGAGAAGGTCACCCGGCACGACGTGAAGGCGCGGATCGAGGAGTTCAACGCCCTCGCCGGCCACGAGCAGGTGCACAAGGGCATGACGTCCCGCGACCTCACCGAGAACGTGGAGCAGCTGCAGCTGCGGCTGTCGCTGGAGCACGTGCGCTCCCGCGCGGTGGCCGTGCTGGCGCGGCTGGGCCGGCTCTCCGGCGAGTACGCGGAGCTGGTGATGGCCGGGCGTTCGCACAACGTGGCGGCGCAGGCCACCACGCTGGGCAAGCGCTTCGCCACCGCCGCCGACGAGCTGCTGGTGGCGTACGCGCGGCTGGAGGACCTGCTGGGCCGCTACCCGCTGCGGGGCGTCAAGGGCCCGGTCGGCACCTCCCAGGACATGCTGGACCTGCTCGGCGGCGACGCGGCCAAGCTGGCGGAGCTGGAGGAGCGGATCGCCGCGCATCTGGGCTTCGCGCGGGCGTTCACCTCGGTCGGCCAGGTCTACCCGCGCTCGCTGGACTACGACGTGGTGACCGCCCTGGTGCAGCTGGGCGCGGCGCCCTCGTCGCTGGCCAAGACGATCCGGCTGATGGCGGGCCACGAGCTGGTCACCGAGGGCTTCAAGCCCGGCCAGGTCGGCTCGTCCGCGATGCCGCACAAGATGAACACCCGCTCCTGCGAGCGCGTCAACGGCCTCATGGTCATCCTGCGCGGCTACGCCTCGATGACCGGCGAGCTGGCCGGCGACCAGTGGAACGAGGGCGACGTGTCCTGCTCCGTGGTCCGCCGGGTGGCGCTGCCGGACGCGTTCTTCGCGCTGGACGGCCTGCTGGAGACGTTCCTGACGGTGCTGGACGAGTTCGGGGCGTTCCCGGCCGTGGTCTCCCGCGAGCTGGACCGCTATCTGCCGTTCCTGGCCACCACCAAGGTGCTGATGGGCGCGGTACGGGCCGGGGTCGGCCGGGAGCTGGCGCACGAGGTCATCAAGGAGCACGCGGTGGCCTCCGCGCTCGCCATGCGCGAGCGGGGCGCCGAGCGCAACGAGCTGCTGGACAAGCTGGCCGCCGACGACCGGATCCCGCTGGACCGGGCGCAGCTGGACGCGCTGATGGCGGACCGGCTGTCCTTCACGGGCGCGGCCGGCGACCAGGTGGCCGCGGTGGTGGCCCGGATCGAGGAGCTCGCCAAGCAGCACCCCGAGGACGCCGCGTACACCCCCGGCGCGATCCTCTGACCCCGCGGCCGACCCGGGCGGACCTGGAGGCCGCCCGGGACCGCCTCGTACCGGACGTGGCCGCGGCCGGGCTCTCGGTGCTGTTCTGCGGCATCAACCCCGGCCTGATGACGGCGGCCACCGGCCACCACTTCGCCCGCCCCGGGAACCGCTTCTGGCCGGTGCTGCACCGCTCCGGCTTCACCCCGCGGCAGCTCGCCCCCGCCGAGCAGGACGAGCTGCTGTCGTACGGGCTCGGGATCACCAACGTGGTGGCGCGGGCCACCGCGCGCGCCGACGAGCTGAGTGCCGGGGAGTACGCCGAGGGCGGGCGGCTGCTGACGGCCAAGGTCCGCCGGCTGCGGCCGGGTTGGCTGGCGGTCGTCGGGATCACGGCGTACCGCGGCGCCTTCGGTGAGCCGAAGGCGGTCGTCGGGCCCCAGGAACGCACGATCGGCAGCACCCGGGTGTGGGTGCTGCCGAATCCGTCGGGGCTGAACGCCCACTGGACGCTGCCCGCAATGGGCGAGGAGTACGGCCGGCTGCGGGAGGCGGCGGGACTGCCGCGCCGGTGACCGGCCGGCCCGGGAAGGGCACGAAGCGCCGGTGACCGGCCGGCGCCTCAGGAGGACGCCCGCTCCGTGCTCCTGGTGGCCTGCTCCGGGAAGCCGGGGCGGCCGGCCAGGTCGGAGGTGCAGAAGGCGCAGCGGACGGCGGCGACCGGCACCGTGCTGAGGCAGTCCGGGCAGTCGGCCTTCGTGACCGGCTCCTCCTTGACCGGGTCGAAGCGGGACTGCAGCTTGCCGACCGGCAGCACCACCGCGAAGTAGATCACCGTGGCGACGAGGACGAAGCTGATCAGCGCGTTGAGGAAGGCCCCGTAGGGGAACTCGGTGCCGCTGACCGTGAACGTCTCCTTGCTGAAGTCGCCGACCACGCCGGTCGCGATGCCGATCAGCGGCGTCAGGAAGGCCGTGACGAAGCCGGTGACGACGGCCGTGAAGGCGGCGCCGATGACGATACCGATGGCCAGGTCGACCACGTTGCCGCGCAGCAGGAAGCTGCGGAATCCCTTGAACACCAGGTGCTCCACTCGTGAATGAATCGTTCCGCCCGACGGGCGGGACAGTCCCGGTGGACCGCCCGGCGGGCCATGCTGCCGATCCCGCCGGGTCAAGTCCAATCGGCTGACACGATCCGGTGATCTCCGGGGGCCGTCACGCGTCGCGGCGGCTCATCGACCACCAGCCGACGGCCACGGCCGCCGCGCTCCACAGCGCCAGGATCCCCATCCCCGTCCAGGGGCCGAAACCGGCCGTCGGGTCCTGGTAGAAGATCATCTGGCCGGCGCGGTCCGGGAGGTAGGCCGTGAAGTCGTCCCCGCCCACGCCGAGGACGAACGGCAGGATCAGGATGCACGGGATCAGGATGCTCAGCGTGGCCGTGCCGCTGCGCAGCAGCGCGGTCAGACCCGCCGCGAACAGGGCGATCAGCGCCGTGTACAGACCCGTGCCCACGCAGGCCCGCAGCACCCCCTCGTCGCCCAGCGACATCGCCGGCATGTCACCGCGCAGCGCCTGGCCGCCCAGGAACGAGGCGAATCCGCAGACCAGTCCGACCGCCAGGGCCAGCGCGCCGGTCACGGCCAGCTTCGCGCCGTAGAACAGGCCCCGGCGCGGCACCGCGGCCAGCGAGACGCGCAGCGCGCCGCCGTGGAACTCCGACGAGACCGCCATCGCGCCGAACGAGATCGCGGCGACCTGGCCCATGAGGATGCCGAAGAAGGCGTGGTACAGCGGGTCGAGGTTGCCCTCGTCCGTCTCGGTCGTCGCGGCGGTGAGCCAGCTGAAGCCGACGGTGAGCACGAACAGCAGCGACAGGGACAGCCAGGTGCCGCGCAGTGAGCGGAGCTTGATCAGCTCGGAGCGCAGGACGGCGGCCGTGGAGGTCCGTCCGGTCACGGGGACGGCGGCGAGGGTGGTGGTCATGTGCTCAGGCCTCCTGGCGGGTGGCGGCGAACTGGGTGGCGGTGGCGGTGAGATCGAGGTACGCCTGCTCGAGCGTGGCCTCCTCGGCGGCGAGTTCGAGGATCGGGATGCCGGCGTCGGCCGCGAGCGGACCGACGTCCTCGACCCGGGCGCCGTCGACGATCAGCCGTCCGTCGTCCGCCGGCACGGGCACGTAACCCCGGTCGTGCAGCAGCGCGCGCAGCCGCTCGCCCTCGGTCGTACGGACGCGGACGCGGGGCTTGATCCGGGCGTCGATGAACTCCTTCATCGGGGTGTCGGCGAGCAGCCGGCCGCGGCCGAGGACGACGAGGTGGTCGGCGAAGGAGGCCGTCTCGCTCATCAGATGGCTGGAGACCAGGACCGTGCGGCCCTCGCGGGCCAGTCCGCGCAGCAGTTCGCGGATCCAGATGATGCCCTCGGGGTCCAGTCCGTTGGACGGTTCGTCCAGCAGCAGCACCCGCGGATCGCCGAGCAGGGCGGCGGCGATGCCGAGGCGCTGGCGCATGCCGAGGGAGAAGGTCCTGATCCGGCGGCCGGCCACCGACGCCAGGCCGGTGCGCTCCAGCACCTCGCCCACCCGGCCGTCCGGGATCCGGTTGCTGGCGGCGAGCGCGCGCAGATGACTGCGGGCGGTGCGCGAACCGTGCGCCGCGCCCGCGTCCAGCAGCGCGCCGACGTGGTGCAGTGGTTCGGCGATCCCGGCGTACGGCCGGCCGCCGATGGTGGCGGTGCCCGCGGTGGGGCGGTCCAGGCCGAGCATCAGCCGCATGGTGGTCGACTTGCCCGCGCCGTTCGGGCCGAGGAAGCCGGTGACGCGGCCGGGCTCGACGGTGAAGGTGAGGCTGTCCACGGCCCGGACCCGGCCGTAGTCCTTGCTGAGGTCGTGCACTGCGATCGAGGTCATGCCCTCAGCCTGGCGTTACGGCGGGGGCCCGGGCTTCCCCCCGCCGGGGGTTCGCTCTCCCCCGCGCGGGGGAGTCGGGGCCCCGCGCCGGCCTGGCACGATGGCTGGGTGATCAAGATTCTCCGGGACTTGCTGACCGGTGCGGTGCGGCCCCTCACCCGGGCCGTCACCTATACGCGGTGGGTGCATCTGCTGCTGGGCGCGCTGCCGGCGCTGGTGGCGGCGATGGTGCTCGGCACGGCGCCGTTCTTCCTGTCCACGGTGATCATGCCGATGGCGGTGATCGTGCCCCTGCTGGCCGTCGCCGCGCTGGTGCCCCAGATGCGCGTGCTGGAGTCGGCGCAGGCGCGGACCCTGCTGTTCCCCGGGCCGCACGCGCGCGTGCGCGGCGAGGACCCGGGCATCGCGCGCGGCCCCTCGGCGTCGTGGGACGACCGGGTCCGGGTGCTGGGCTGGCTGGTGCTGCGGCTCGTCGCCGGATCGCTGGTCGGGCTGGTGACGGTGGTGCTGTGGGGGCAGTCGCTGGGGCTGCTCGTCGGTCCGGCCGGCGGCGCCACCGATCTGCCCTGGATCGACCGCTGGACCCCGTGGTACGCGCTGCTCTCCCCCGTCGTGTTCGCCCTGCTGCTGGCGGTGGTCGTGGTGGCCGGGGCGGGGATGGCCCGCGCGGCGCGCGCCCTGCTCGGGCCGTCGCGTACGGAGCGGCTGGCCGCGCTGGAGGCGCGCACCGAGCGGCTGCTGGAGCACAACCGGCTCGCCCGCGAGCTGCACGACTCCATCGGCCACGCGCTGACCGTCGCCGTCGTGCAGGCCGGCGCGGCGCGGGCCGCCGGCTCGCCGGAGTTCACCGAGCGGGCGCTGGCCGCCATCGAGGACACCGGCCGCCAAGCCCTGGACGAGCTGGACCGGGTGCTGCGGGTGCTCCGCGAGGACGCCGGGCGCGAGCCCTCCTCCCGGCCGGGCCTGACGCAGGTCGACCGGCTGGTGGACGCGGCGCGGGCGTCGGGCGCGGAGGTCTCCTTCGCGGTGATCGGTGATCTGGAGCAGGTGCCGGGGCCGGTGTCGCGGGAGGCGTACCGGATCGTCCAGGAGTCCCTCACCAACGTGCTGCGCCACGCGGGCAGCGTGCCGGTGCGGGTGCGCGTCGACGCCGGCGGCCGGGCGCTGGAGCTCGACGTACGCAACGAACTGCCCGACGGGCAGGCCCGGCTGCAGGGCGGGGGCAGCGGGCTGCGGGGCATCCGGGAGCGGGCGGCGCTGCTCGGCGGCGAGGCCCGTACGGGGGCCGAGGAGGGCGTGTGGCGGGTGTGGGCCAGGCTGCCGATAGTGTGAACCGGTGGGAACGATCAGCGTACTGCTCGTGGACGACGACCCGTTGGTGCGGGCGGGGCTCCGCGCGATCCTGGAGGCACAGCCCGACATCGAGGTGGCCGGGGAGGCCGCGGACGGCGCGGCCGTGCTGCCGCTGGTGCGCCAACTGAGGCCGGACGTGGTGGCGATGGACGTGCGGATGCCCCTGCTGGACGGCATCGAGGCGACGCGGCTCGTCCTGCGGTCGGTCGACGACCCGCCCAGGATCCTCGTCGTGACGACCTTCGAGGAGGACGAGTACGTCTACGAGACGCTGCGCGCCGGCGCCGACGGCTTCCTGCTCAAGCGCGCCCGGCCCGCGGAGATCGTGCACGCGGTGCGGATCGTGGCGGAGGGCGAGTCCCTGCTGTTCCCGGCGGCGCTGCGGTCCATCGCCGCCACCCGCGGCAACGACACGGCGGCCCGCGCGATGGAGCGTGCCGCGCTCACCGAGCGTGAGGCCCAGGTGCTGCGGCTGATCGCCCGCGGGCTGACCAACGCGGAGATCGCCGCGGAGCTCGTGCTGGGGACGGAGACGGTGAAGTCGCACGTGAGCGCCGTACTGACGAAACTCGGCGCCCGGGATCGTACCCAGGCAGTCATCGCCGCCTACGAGTCCGGGTTCGTCGCTCCCGGTGCGGGCGGATAGCGGATAGCATCCGCCCCACAAGGGCTTTTGATGGGGAGGCGGACGTTGGGGCAGCTCACCGGTGGGGATCCGTCCCTGCTGCGACGCATCAACTCCGCGGTGGCGCTGCACGCGCTGCGCGACGCCGACGCCCTCACGCTCACCGAGCTGGTGCGCGTCACGGGGCTGTCGCGGCCGACGCTGGAGGGCGTCATCGAGGGGCTGGTCGAGTCCGGTCTGGTGGTGGAGGCCCCGGCGGACGCGGGCACGACGCGCAAGCAGGGCCGGCCGGCGCGGCGGTTCCGCTTCCACGCCGAGTCGGGGCATCTGCTGGGCATCGAGATCGGCCCGCACCGGGTGGCGGCGCTCCTCTCCGACCTGGACGGCGGGCTGCGCGGCTCCGTCGCACGGGACGTCGCCGAGGACGCCCCCGCCGAGGAGCGGCTGGAGCGCACCCGGGCCGCGGTCGGCGACCTGCTGCGCCGCTCGGGCGTCGCCCGCAGTTCGCTGCGCGCCGTCGGGGTCGGTACACCCGGCATCGTCGAGGCCGACGGCACGGTACGGCTGGGCACGGCGCTGCCCGGCTGGACGGGGCTGCGGCTCGGGGACCGGCTGCAGCGCTCCTTCCGCTGCCCGGTGATCGTGGAGAACGACGCCAACGCGGCGGCCGTCGCCGAGCACTGGCGGGGGGCGGCGCGCGAGTGCGGGGACGTGGTGTTCGTCCTGGCCGGGCTGTCACCGGGCGCGGGCGCGCTGATCGGCGGCCGGCTGCACCGCGGCTTCAGCGGGGCGGCCGGGGAGATCGGCGCGCTGCACCTGCTGGGGCGCGAGGCGTTCCCGGAGAAGCTGCTGTCGACGACCGGTGAACCGCTGCATCCGCTGGACGAGGCGGCGGTCGCCCAGGTCTTCACCCGGGCGGCGGCCGGTGAGGCGGGCGCCCGGGACGCGGTGGAGCGCTTCCTGCACCGCCTGGTGCACGACGTGGCGGCGCTGGTGCTGGCCCTCGACCCCGAGCTGGTGATCGTCGGCGGGTGGGCGGCGGGGCTGGACGGCGTACTGGAGCCGCTGCGCCGCGAGCTGGAGCGCTACTGCCTGCGCCCGCCGCGGGTGGCGCTGTCGCTGCTCGGCGAGGCGGCGATCGCCACGGGGGCGCTGCGGCTTGCGCTCGATCATCTGGAGCGGGAGCTGTTCGCGGTGGAGAGCACGGTCTCGGCGCGGGCGTGAGGGCCCCAACGGGGCTTGTTCGGCAGGGTTGCTGAGAAAATCCGTGGCGCGCGGACCCTTTGGCGTGTGACAGTCGGTACACCGAAGGGGCGTAGCTCAGCTGGCCAGAGCGCCGGTCTCCAAAACCGGATGCCGCAGGTTCGAATCCTGTCGCCCCTGCCAAAGGCCGTCCCACCGCGGTGCCGCCCCGCCACGCGAGGTGCGAAGCATTCCCGTGAGTGGTGAAATCGGGACATGAACGACGAATTTGAAGATGTGGGACCCATCGACTACCTGGTCCTCGAGTTCCCGGGCAACAAGATGACCGGGGAGGCGTTCCCCCTGCTGGTGGACCTGGTCGACCGGGGCATCGTCCGCATCCTCGACCTGGTCTTCGTACGCAAGGACATCGACGGCTCCCTGGTCGCGCTGGAGCTCGCCGACCTGACCGGCGACGGCGAACTCGACCTCTCCGTGTTCGAGGGCGCCTCGTCCGGCCTACTGGGCGGAGACGACATCAGCGAGGCCGGGAAGGTGCTGCAGCCGAACAACTCCGCCGCGATCCTCGTGTACGAGAACCTCTGGGCCGCCCCGCTCGCCGGGGCCCTGCGGCGCAGCGGCGCGCAGATGGTAGCAGGGGGCCGGATCCCCGTCCAGGCCCTGCTGGCCTCGCTGGAGGAGCTGGAGGACAGGGACACGGGCAGGGCCGCCGCCTGATCGGCCGTGCGTTTCAGCGTTTCCGAGAGTGAGGAGAAGTGACATGCCAGGTCTTCTTCGCGGAGTAGCCCGCACCGCGGTGGTCGCGGGCACGGCGACCGCGGTGTCCAACCGGGTCTCGCGCCGCCAGGCGGGCCGCTGGGCCGCCCAGGAGGCGCCGCAGCAGCAGTATCCGCCGCCGCAGGCCGCTCCCCCGCCGGCCGCTCCGGCTCAAGCCGCCCCGGCGGACGATATGAGCAGCAAGATCGCTCAGCTCAAGGAGCTCAGCGGGCTCGTGGAGCAGGGAGTACTTACCCAGGAGGAGTTCGCCGTCCAGAAGAGCAAGATCCTCGGTTCCTGACCCGCCGGAGCCGCCCGGTCAGCTCGCGATCACGCTGCCGTCGTCGCTGAACGTCAGCCGGCAGGTGTCGGCGCGGTACGTGTCGACGGAGACGGCCACCGTGCGGTCCTCGACCGTGTAGCGGGTGGTCACCACGAGCACCGGGGCTCCCGGCAGGCGGTCCAGCTCCCGGGCGTCCTCGGCGCGCGCCGACCCCAGCTCGACCGTACGGTCCTGGCCCGCCAGGTCGAGCCGGCCCAGCTCCGCCAGGACGGCCTCGGGCGCCGCGGGCGCGTCACCGAGACCGGGCACGGACGCGGCGGGAACGTACATCAGCTGCGCGGCGACCGTCTGACCGTGGCGGGCGCGGACCCGGCGCACAGTGTGGACGTGCGCGGAGCGGTCCGTCCCCAGCATGCGCGCGATGGAGGCGGGTGCGGCCTCCCGCGTGACGCCGACGGGCTCCCACAGCTCCTGCTCGTCCGGCCAGGCGTGCGATCCGGACCCGACCGGGACGCCGATCCGGGGCGGCGCGACGGTGGTGCCGACACCGCGCCGGCGCTGCAGCCGCCCCTCGAGCTCCAGCTGGTCGAGCGCCTGCCGCAGGGTGGCCCGGGCGACGCCGAAGCGGGCGGCGAGGTCGCGCTCGTTGGGCAGGATCTCGCCCACGGCGAACTCGGAGTCGAGCGCGTCGCTCAGCACGGACTTCAGGTGCCAGTACTTGGGCTCCTGAACTGCTTCAAGCTGCGTGGTCCCCACCCTGTCCTCCGCCTGGTTCTAATTCAGAGGTCTTTATTAAAGGTTGTTGCAGTAACAGTGACAGTAGGGGGGTCGGAGGACTTGGTCAAGACCAATCAGCGGAGGACCTCAGCCCGCAACAACGGAAGCAGACATTCCGGTACGCGGGCGCACAGCAGCCGGGGGCGGCGCGGCACCGATGGCGGTCGACTCCCCCAGCCGGACCCGGCTCCCGTCCCGCCCTGACCGCCCCGCGACTCAGGGCTGCGCCGGGGTCGCGGCTGAGGGGCCCGCGACCAGCGAGTGCTCCTGCTGGATGCTCGACTGGAACTCGGTCGTCCAGGTCGTCATCTCGCTCTCGACCTGGCCGCGCACCGCGTCGACGAGACCGGTGATCATGGCGAGGCGGCGTTCAAAGACCGTGTCCTCGGGTTCGCCGGGATCGCCGCGCAGGATCTCCGCGGCCCAGGCGAGGCGGAACTCGTTGAGCCTGAAGCGCAGTCCGTGGGCGGCGGCGATGTCGCGCATCCAGCCGGAGCTGAGGCCGAAGAAGTGGTCGTACGCCTTGCAGCCGGCCGCCGCGGCCAGCAGGACGTAGCCCCACCCCTGGATGTCCGCGCCGGTGGCGGCGCCCGCCAGGGGGAAGCCGGTCCCCGCCACGGCCAGGATCACCGTCAGGGCGCGGCAGGCCCGGGAGCTGGCGCGCTTACGGCGTTTGTCGTTGAAGTACCACTCGACGGCGTCCTCCGCCTCCTGCTCCGCCCAGGAGCGCAGGCTGTCCAGCGCGCGCAGGCGGGGTTCCCCCGGCACAGGGGCCGGGAACGGGCGTCCCCGCAGGTCGCGGCTCCGTCGCGGACCGCTGCCCCGCGCCTGCTCGTCCGTCATCGTCCGCCTCCCCGCAACCGGCGCCCCTCTCCAGCACGTTGAGGCTATCCGATGCAGGTCAGGCCGCGTGGCGCTCCTCGTGAACAGCGCCCGCAGCGAGCAGGCCGGCGGCACCCGCCGGACCGGGCTGTGAGATCGTCCAGACGGCGGGACCCGACGGAAGGAGCGGCACATGGGCAAGGTCACGGTGGTCACCGGCGGAAGCCGGGGGATCGGGGCGGCCGTCGCCGTACGGCTGGCGCGGGCCGGGCATCGCGTCGGGATCGGGTACGCGCAGGCCGCCGGGGCCGCCGAGGACACCGTGCGGGCGGTGCGGGAGGCCGGGGGCGACGCCGTCGCCGTACGGGCCGACGTGAGCCGGGAGGACGAGGTCGACGCCCTGTTCGAGACCGTGGCGCGCGAACTGGGCGCCGTCACCGGGCTGGTGAACAACGCCGGCGTGCCGGGGCCGCTCGGGCGGATCGCCGAGCAGTCGGTGGACGACATCCGGCGGGTCATCGACGTCAACCTGACCGGCGCGGTCCTGTGCGCCCGGCGCGCCGCGCAGGCCATGGCGACGTCCCTCGGCGGGCCGGGCGGCGCCATCGTGAACATCTCCTCCGGCGCCGCCACCCTCGGCGGGGCCGGCGAGTACGTGCACTACGCCGCCTCCAAAGCCGGCGTCGACGCCCTGACCGTGGGCCTGTCGAAGGAGCTGGCCGCCGACGGCATCCGGGTCAACTCGGTGCAGCCCGGCGCGATCGTCACCGGCATCCACGCCACGATGGGCGACCCGGACCGCGCCTGGCGCGTCGGGCGCGACGTCCCGATGGGCCGCCCCGGCGAGCCGGAGGAGGTCGCCGCGGCGGTGGCCTGGCTACTTTCGGACGAGGCCTCGTACACCACGGGCGCGGTCCTGCGGGTCGCCGGCGGCCGGTGACGGGTCGGCGGCCGGTGCCGGAGGGGGCACTGCTGACGGACCGGCCGCCGCCGACGGATCCGCGGCCGGGAGACGGACCGCCACCCGCGGCAGGAAGTAGCCGACGAGCGGCCCCATGGACAGCGCGATGAGTACGGTTCCCGCTCCGACGGTTCCGCCCAGCAGCCAGCCCAGGCCGGCGACGAGGACTTCGATGCAGGTGCGGACCGCCGCGATCGGCAGCCGGGTGAGGCGGACGAGTCCCGTCATGATGCCGTCACGTGGACCGGACCCGAACTGGGCACCGAGGTACAGCGCGTCGAAGAAGGCGAGGGCGACCAGCCCGAGGACGAGGTAGCCGCCGCGCTCGACGATTCCGTGCGGAGCGGGAAGCACCGCGGCGGTGGCGTCCGCCGCGAAGCCGACGATGGCGACGTTCAGCAGCGTGCCGAGACCCGGCAGTTCGCGCAGCGGTATCCAGGCGAGGAGCACGAGCACCGAGATCAGGTTGGTCGCCCAGCCGAACGATATGCCGAGCGACGCCGCCGTTCCCTCCGTGAGTACGTTCCAGCTCGCCGCGCCGAGTCCCGACTCGACGAGCAGCATGACCGAGGCCCCGTAGCCGACCAGACCGGCCAGGAGCTGGGGTATCCGCCGCGCCTTGCGGCCGGCCCGGATCTGGGCGCGGAAGCCCAGGCGCGGCGTGACGGGTCGGGGGCGGCGGGCTGCGGTGGAGGGAGCGGAAGGTGCCATGCGGCCACCCTCCGGGACATCTGGACCTCGATTCCATAGCCAGATCGGCTACGCTGGTCCGGTGAAGACCAGCTCGTACGCCGTCGCCCGCATGCTGGGTCCCTGGCGGGAGGGCACGGGGCCCGCGCACCAGCGCCTCTCCGACAAGCTGCGGCTCCTCGTTCTGGACGGACGCCTCACCCTCGGCGCCTCCCTGCCCAGCGAACGCGACCTCGCCACCGCTCTCGGCGTCAGCAGAACGACCGTGGGCACCGCCTACGCGGCCCTCGTCGAGCACGGCTATCTCGCGACGCGGGCGCGCGCCAGGGCGATCGTGCGCCTCCCGGACCGCGCGCCGGCCCCGCAGCCGGCCACCCCGGACGCGGCCGCCATCGACCTGTCCGTCGCCGCGCCCGCCGCGCCGGGCGAGATCCTCCACGCCGCCTTCGCGTCCGCGCTCGAACGGCTGCCGCGCCATCTGGGGCAGCACGGCTACCACCGGTCCGGGCTGCCGGAGCTCCGGGAAGCGGTCGCCGGCTGGTATCTGCGCCGCGGCCTGGCCACAACGCTCGACCAGATCCTGGTCACCAACGGCGCCCAGCACGCGATCGCCCTGCTCGCGCGGACGCTGCTGGCGCCACGGGACAAGGTCGTGATCGACCATCCGACCTACCCGCACGCGATCAGGACGTTCACGGAGGCGGGCGCCCGGCTGCTCCCCGTCCCCCTCGGGCCGACCGGGTGGGACGCCGCGCAACTCCGGGCCGCGGCGCGGGATGCCGACCTCGCGTACCTCATCCCCGACTTCCACAATCCGACGGGCCTGTGCATGCCCACGAGCATGCGGCGGGGCCTGCGGCTCGGCTGCCCCACGGTCGTCGACGAGACCATGGCCGACCTGGACCTGGACGGAACCGGCCCGGAGCCCGTCGCCGCGCACCTGCCGACGGCGATCAGCGTCGGCTCCGTCTCGAAGAGCGTCTGGGGCGGTCTGCGCATCGGCTGGATCCGCGCGGCCCCCTCCCTCCTCGCCCGCGTGGTGCAGGCCCGCCCGGCCACGGACCTCGGCACACCCGTGATCGACCAGCTCGCCACGGCCACGCTCCTCGACCAGGACCTGACCCGGCGCCCCGCGGCGCTGCGGCAGCTGGCGGCACAGCGCGACGCGCTGCTGGAGGCGCTCGCCGCACACCTCCCCGACGTCGACGCGCCGCGGCCGGCCGGCGGACTGACCGTGTGGGCGGCCTTCCCCACGCCCCTGAGCTCGCGGCTGGCGGCGATCGCGCCCGACCACGGACTTGTCCTGGCGGCCGGGCCCCGGTTCGGCGTCGGCGGCGCGTTCGAACGCCACCTCCGCCTGCCGTACGCGCTTCCGCCGGATCAACTCACCGAGGCGGTCCGCCGCCTCGCCCACGCCCGCCAGGCCCTCACCCGCGGCGCCACCGGGAGCCACGCCCCCGCAACGGTCGTATGAGCGCCGGCGCTCCGAACCCGACGCAGGCGCTCAGTCCGCCACGCCCTGCATCTTCTCCGGGTTGCGGATGAGGTAGATCGACTGGATGCGGCCGTTGACCGTCTCGACCGTGATGACCGTGTCGGGCTTGCCCTCGGACAACACCACCAGGGACAGGGCGCCGTTGACCTCGCGCAGCACGTACTCCGCCTGGGGCGGCGCCTTGTGGGAGACGCCGGCGACGAAGCGGCCGACCTTGTCGGCGGACTCGATGATCCGGCGCGGGGCGCGGGACTTGCCGCCGCTGTCGCTGACCAGACTGACGTCCGGCGCGAGCAGCCGCATGAGCTGCTCCAGGTCGCCGCCGGCCGCCGCCTCGAGGAACCGCTCGGTGAGGTCCTTGCGCTCGGCCGGATCGACCGTGTAGCGCGGTTTGCGCTCGTCCACGTGGCGGCGGGCGCGCCCCGCCAGCTGCCGTACGGCGGGCTCGGACCGGTCGAGCATCTCCGCGATCTCGGCGAACGGATAGCCGAACGCCTCCCGGAGCACGAACACCGCACGCTCCAGCGGGGACAGCGACTCCAGCACGACCAGCACCGCGAGGCTGACCGTGTCCGCCAGCACGGCGTGCTGCTCCGCGTCGGGCGCGGTCTCGCCGAAGTCCGTCGCGATCGGCTCGGGCAGCCAGGGGCCGACGTACGACTCGCGCCGCGACTGGGCCTGGCGCAGCCGGTCGATGGCCAGATGGGTCGTCATCCGCACCAGATACGCCTTGGGTTCGCGGACCTGCTCCCGGTCGAGGGAGGACCACTTCAGCCAGACGTCCTGCACCACGTCCTCGGCGTCCGCGAAGCGGCCGAGCATGCGGTACGCGACGCCCGTCAGGAGGGGGCGGTGGTCCTCGAAGGCATCAAGCTCGGTTGCGACAGCCACTCCCCCATCCCAGCGCAGGCCGCCGCCCGTGTCCAGCCGGATCTTGATCACACTCCGGAGGGCGACCGCGCCGGTCCGGCCGTCTCGTACGACGAGGCCCGACGGGTACGACGGAGCAGCCCCGAACGCGCAGGGCGGAGCAGCCCCGAGCCCACCGCCACGCCCAGTCCGACGAGCAGGCTGCCCGCCGCCTGCGGCAGCCCGTAGCCGCCGGCCCCGACCAGCGGGGCCGTGAGCGCCGCCGAGACCGGGATGAGGCCGGAGAAGAGCGTGGCGCGTTCGGCGCCGATCCGCTGGACGCCCGCGTACCAGCAGACGAAGCCGACGACCGTGACCACCACCGCCTGCCAGCCCAGTGCCAGCGCCTCCGCACCGGTCGGCATCCGCACCGCGTCCCCGCCGTCGAACACCAGGCCCACCGCGAAGGACTCGGCCGCCGCGACGCCGCAGACCGCCGTGGCCAGCAGCCGGGGGCCGAGCGGCCGCAGCACGGGCACCGCCAGCACCGCGAACCCCACCTCGCCGAGCAGCGCCGCCACCGAGAACACCAGCCCCGCGGTGTCCGTCCGCCCCCAGCCCTGCACCGTGAACGCCCCCGCCGCCACGAGGAGCGCCCCCACGAGCACCGCCCGCGCCGGCCGGCGGCCGTCGAGCAGCGGGCCCAGGACGGCGACCAGGACCGGCGCGCAGCCGACGAGGACGCCGGGGACGGCCGGTTCGGCGGTGCGTTCGGCGGCCAGCACCGCGCAGTTGAAGCCGAGCATGCCGATGGCGGCGAGCAGCGCCAGCCGACCCCACTGGCGGGCGGTGAGCCGGCGCAACGGCGCAAGGCCGGCGCGGCCCACGAGCGGGAGGAGCAGGAGGCAGGCCAGTCCGTACCGGATGCCCTGGCCGCCCGCGTAGGGGTAGTCGCCGAGGACGCTGTTCACGGTGAAGGAGCCGCCGACCAGGAAGCAGGCGACGGCGGCGAGGAGCGCGCCGCGGGGGTCTGTTCGCTTCATGGACACGACCCTCGCAGCGGGGCGGTCCGGTATTAAGGTCCACTGGCATGGAGCTGTCGGGGACCAATGCGAAGACCGCGGGACAGGAGCCGGCGGTGCGGGAGTCCGCCGTCGGCACCCGCGCCTGGACCGCCGCCTGGGAGCTGCTGCTCCCCGCCGCCACCGCCCCCGCCCGCCGCCGCGGCCTCACGCTGCAGTCGGCGCTGCGCGACGCCGTACGCAGCGGGCGGCTCGCCGCCGGCACCCGGCTGCCGCCGAGCCGGGAGCTGGCCACCGACCTGGGTGTGTCGCGGGGCCTGGTCACGGACGCGTACGAGCAGCTCGTCGCCGAGGGCTATCTGCGCGCCGGACGCGGCGCCGGCACCTGGGTCGCCGAGGTCGGCGGGAGTACCGCCGGGGTGCCGGACCCGCGCGCGGCGGACGAAGAGCGGCGCCCGGACGTGGACTTCAAGCCCGGCACCCCCGACCTCTCGCTGTTCCCCCGCGCCGCCTGGTCGGCCGCGCAGCGCCGCGCGCTCGCCGAGCTGCCGCACCGGGCCCTGGGCTATCCGGATCCCTCGGGGCTGCCGCGGCTGCGCCAGGTCGTGGCCGAGCTGCTGCGGCGCCGGCGCGGCGTGGTCGCCGACCCGCGGCGGGTGATCGTGTGCTCGGGCGTGGCGCAGGCGATGACGCTGCTGGGCCTCGCGCTGTACGGGCGCGGGCACCGGCTCGCGGCCGTCGAGGATCCGGGAAGCCCGCCGCACGCGGGGCAGTTCGAGGCGGTGGGCATCCGCACGGCGGGCGTGCCGGTGGACGGCGAGGGGATCGTCGTGGCGAAGCTGGCCGAAACGGGGGCGGATGTCGCGGTGCTGACGCCGTCGCACCAGTTCCCGCTGGGCATCTCCTACTCGGCGCGCAGACGCACCGAGCTGCTGCAGTGGGCACGGGACGGGGACCGGCTGCTCGTCGAGGACGACTACGACGGCGAGTTCCGCTACGACCGGGCGCCCGTGGGCGCGCTGCAGGGACTTGATCCGTCGCGTGTCGCGTACAGCGGGTCGGTCAGCAAGTCGCTGGCGCCCGGGCTGAGGCTGGGCTGGATGGTACTGCCGGACGGTCTGACGGAGGAGGTCGCCGGGCACAAGCTCCATCTGGACCTGGGGAACTCGGTCATCGACCAGGCGGCGTTCGCCGATCTCGTCGTACGCGGCGAGTACGACCGGCATCTGCGCCGCTGCCAGCGCGCCTACCGGTCCCGTCGGGACGCGCTCGTCGCCGCGCTCGCCGAGCAGCTGCCGGGGGCGTCGGTGACCGGCATCGCGGCCGGGCTGCATGTGATCGTGGAGCTGCCGCCGGGCGACGTGCCGGAGCACGCGCTGGTGGGTGCGGCCGGGCGGGCGGGGGTGCGGGTGATGCCGCTGTCGTCGTACGCGGACAGCGCCGGCGACGACCGGCGCGTACGGCTGGTGCTCGGCTACGGGCATCTCCCGCCCGGCGACATCGTCCGCGGGGTGGAGAGGCTGAAGGCCGTCTGGGATGCGCTGCGGTGAGGCGGAGGCGGGTCACCCTCCCCCGCCACGTGGGCAGTTGTTCACTGCGCGTTCGTACTCGGTGCACACGGCCGGGATAGATGTGGGAACGGGCCGGCGACGGGCGGCGGCCTTCGGGAGGGACGTGTGGACGTGACCAACGGACCGGGCAGGCGGAACGTACTGCGGGCGGGCGCGGCGGCGGGCACCGCGGGGGTGCTGGGCGGCTTCGGCTCCCTCGTGGCTCCGGCGCAGGCGTACTCGGGGCGGCCCGAGGCCGCGTGGGGCGTACAGGTCGGCGATGTGACGGCCACGTCGGGGCTGGTGTGGGTGCGGTCGGACCGGCCGGCCCGGATGGTCGTGGAGACGTCCGCCACCGAGTCGTTCTCCCGGGTACGGCGCTGGACCGGGCCGGTCGTGGGCCCCGGCACCGACTTCACCGGCACCACGCCGCTGTTCGGGCTGCCGCCCGGGCAGCAGGTGCACTACCGGGTGGTGCTCGAGGACCCGGACGAGCCGCGGCGCGCCTCCGAGCCGGTGACCGGGACGTTCCGCACCGCCTCGGCGGCGCGCTCTGACGTGCGGTTCGTGTGGTCGGGCGACACGGCCGGGCAGGGCTGGGGCATCAACCCCGAACACGGCGGCTACCGCACGTACGAGGAGATGCGGCGGCTGGACCCGGACTTCTTCCTGCACAGCGGCGACACCGTCTACTCCGACGGCGTGATCCTGCCGGAGGTGGCGCTGCCCGACGGGACGGTGTGGCGCAATGTCACCACGCCGGAGAAGTCGAACGTCGCGGAGACCCTCGACGAGTACCGCGGCAACTTCCGCTACAACCTGCTCGACGCGAACCTGCGCCGCTTCAACGCCCAGGTGCCGGTCGTCGCCCAGTGGGACGACCACGAGGTGGTCAACAACTGGTACCCGGGCGAGATCCTGACCGACCCGCGCTACACCGAGCAGCGCGTCGACGTGCTGGCGGCCCGCGCCCGGCGGGCGTTCGCCGAGTACTTCCCGCTGAGCACGCTGCGCCCGGACGGCGACGGGCGGGTCTACCGGGTCGTACGCCAGGGCCCGCTGCTGGACGTGTTCGTGCTGGACATGCGCACCTACCGCGACGCCAACTCGCCGAACCGGCAGCCCGAGGACGGGCAGGGCATCCTCGGCGCGCGGCAGCTCGAATGGCTCAAGCGCGAGCTGGAGCGGTCGCGGGCGACCTGGAAGGTCATCGCCTCCGACATGCCGCTGGGGCTCGTCGTACCGGACGGGGCGACGGACTACGAGGCCGTCGCGCAGGCCGATCCGGGTGCGCCGCTGGGGCGGGAGCTGCAGATCGCCGAGCTGCTGCGGCACATCAAGCGGCGACGTATCACGGGCACGGTGTGGCTGACGGCGGACGTGCACCACACCTCGGCGCAGCACTACGATCCGGCGCGGGCGGCGTTCTCCGACTTCGAGCCGTTCTGGGAGTTCGTGTCGGGGCCGATCAACGCGGGCGCGTTCCCGGCCTCCGCGCTGGACGGGACCTTCGGCCCGGACCGGGTGTTCGTCAAGGCGCCGGCGGTCGGCAACGTGCCGCCGTCCGGGGGCTTCCAGTTCTTCGGGCAGGTCGACATCGACGCCGCCAGCGGGGTGATGACGGTGCGGCTGCGGGAGACGGGCGGCGGGGTGCTCTTCACCCGCGAGCTGCGGCCGGGGCTGGTGGGACAGTGACTGGATCGGGGAATCCCCGGGAATTGGTAACAAATCACCCTTTACTCACACGTCACAGTTCGTTCGTGATCACGCAACACCCGTCGGGGACGCTGAGCACATGACTCACCACACTCAGCAGTCGAGAACGCACACCTGGCGACGCGACGTCGTCGAGCTGGCCGCCATGTTCTGCGCCGTGGCGGTCGCGGACACCGTGGCCAAGTCCGTGGCGCACGCCCCCGAAGGGCCGCAGATGCTGCTGCTGTCGGCGGGCGTGCTGCTGGTGACGGCCGGGCTGCACACCTGGTGGGCGCGAAGGCACGCGCCTCCGGCCGTCCCAGCGGCCGGGGGCGGCGGTGCCGGACCCGCCGATGACCTGCCGCCCGGTGAGACCACGCTGTGGCGGATGCGCACGACCGTGCGCGACCGGCCCGGGTCGCTGGCCGCCGTGTGCGGGGCGCTGGCCGGGCAGCGGGTCGACATCCTCACCCTGCAGACCCATCCGCTGGCGGACGGGACGATGGACGAGTTCCTGCTGCGCGCCCCCGCGGAGCTGCCACCGGCCGCGCTGTCCGCCGCCGCGTCCGGCGCGGGCGGGCGCGACACCTGGCTGGAGCGGGCGGACCCGCACGATCTGGTCGACATCCCGACCCGGGTGCTGGGCCTGGCCGCCCGCACCGCGACCGACCCCGCCGAGCTGCCGCTGGCACTGCGCCGGCTGCTGGGCCGGTGCACCATCCACTCGCAGCCGGCGGTGTCCCTCGGCGGGCAGCCGCTGGTCAGCGACATGCCGGAGGAGGGCGACCTGGACGGCGTCCGGATGCGGCTGCCCGATCCGGCGGGCGGGCAGATCACCGTGGAGCGGCCGTATCTGCCGTTCACCCCGACGGAGTTCGCCCGCGCCCGCGCGCTGGTGGAGCTGGACGCCCGGCTCGGCCCGCGCATGCCGCACAGCAGTACGGTCACGACCCTGCCCGAGGGCAACGCCGTGACCGTACGCAGGGCCGGGGCGGGCGACGTACCCGCCGCCCGGCAGATGCACGACCGGTGCTCGCAGCGCACGCTGGCCCACCGCTACCACGGCCCGGTCGTGGACGCGGACCGCTATCTGGACCATCTGCTCAGTCCCCGCTTCGGCCGCACCCTCGCCGTGGAGAGCGCCTCCGGGCGGCTGGTCGCCCTCGGGCATCTGCTCTGGGACGGCGACGAGGCCGAGGTGGCGCTGCTGGTCGAGGACGACTGGCAGGGGCGCGGGGTGGGCTCCGAGCTGCTGCGCCGGCTGATGGATCTGGCGCGGGAGTCCGGGTATCCGAGCGTGTACGCCATCACCCGGTCCTCCAACAGCGCGATGGTGGCCACCATGCGCTCCCTGGGGCTCCCTCTCGACTACCAGATCGAGGAGGGCACCCTGGTGCTCACCGCCCGGCTGGAGCGGCAGCCGGCAGCGCAGAAGCAGCTGTCGTAACACCGCCGAGGGCCGCGTCGAGGTCCGCCCACAGGTCCTCGACGTCCTCCAGGCCCACGGACATCCGCAGCAGCTTCTCGCTGATGCCGCCCGAGCGGCGGTCGGCCGGGTCGACGATGCGGTGGCTGATGGAGCCCGGGTGCTGGATGAGCGTGTCGACGCTGCCGAGGCTGACCGCCGGGGTGATCAGCCGGACGCCGGCGATCACCTCGTGCGGGTCGCCCTGCACCTCGAACGCGACCATCGCGCCGCCGATCTTCGGGTAGTGCACCTTCGCCACCCGGGGGTCGGCGGCCAGCCGCTCGGCCAGCACCGCCGCGGAGGCGGACTGCGCCTTCACCCGGACCGGGAGCGTGGCCAGGCCGCGCAGCAGCAGATAGCCGGCCAGCGGGTGCAGGACGCCGCCGGTGGCGAAGCGGATCTGGCGGAGCTTACGGGCGAACTCCTCGTCGCAGGCGACGATCCCGCCCATCACGTCGCCGTGGCCGCCCAGGTACTTGGTGGCGCTGTGCAGCACCAGCCGGGCGCCCTGCTCGACGGGGCGCTGCAGCACCGGCGTGGCGAAGGTGTTGTCGGCGAGCAGCGGGACCTCGCCGCAGGAGTGGGCGACGGCCCGCAGGTTCACCTCGGCCAGCGTGGGGTTGGCGGGGGTCTCCACCATGACGAGCCCCGTGTCGGGGCGGATGGCGTCGGCGACGCCGGCCGGGTCGGTCCAGGTGACCTCGGTGCCGAGCAGGCCGGTGTTCAGCAGATGGTCGCTGCAGCCGTACAGCGGGCGCACGGCCACGACGTGCTTCAGGCCCATGCTGACCCGTACCAGCAGCACCGCGCTGAGCGCCGCCATGCCGCTGGCGAAGGCGACCGCGGACTCGGCGCCCTCCAGCTTCGCCAGCGCCTGCTCGAAGCGGGCGACCGTCGGGTTGTCGAGCCGCGCGTACACGGGCGGGCCCTCGAGCTGGGCGCCGGTGGTGGCGAACTCGTCGAGGCGGGCGGCCTCGGCCCGGCTGTCGGAGGAGGGGTAGGTCGTCGACAGGTCGAGGGGGGCGGCGTGCAGGCCGAGGGCCGCGAGGTCCTCACGGCCGGCGTGCACGGCCTCGGTGGCGAGGTGCCGCGCTGAGAGGTGCGCTGGGATCTCCATGGCGTCATGCTGAACACTTACCGGGGTTCTTCGGCCTGACCCCGTGCTAAGTTCGGAAGATGTCCGATTCAGTGCCTTTGGATTCGGTGGACCTGGAGATTCTGCGTGTCCTGCAGAACGACGCCCGGACCACCAATCGTGAGCTGGCCGCCGCTGTCGGCGTCGCGCCGTCGACCTGTCTGGACCGGGTGGCGCGGCTGCGGCGGTCCGGTGTCATCCTCGGCCACCGGCTGCAGCTCGATCCGGCGAAGCTGGGACGGGGGCTGCAGGCGCTGCTGATGGTGCAGGTGCGACCGCACCGGCGGGAGCTGATCGGGCCGTTCGTCGACCGGGTGCGGGCGCTGCCGGAGTCGCGCGCGCTGTTCCATCTGACCGGCCCGGACGACTATCTGGTGCACGTGGCGGTCGCCGATCCGGCGGACCTGCAGCGGCTGGTGCTGGACGAGTTCACCTCCCGCAAGGAGGTCGCGCGGGTCGAAACCAGGCTGATCTTCCAGCAATGGGACTGCGGCCCGCTCCTGCCCGCGCATTGAGGATGACGCGGACCGTCCCCGTGTATGAGGATGGCCAGCATGTCCGACACCACGAACACGACTCTCCCCCGGCAGGTCGCCGACGCCTACGTCGACGCGCTCATCGCCCTCGACCCGATCACCGGTACGTATCTCGGCGTACGGGAGAGCTCCCCCCTGCTGCCCGACTTCTCGCCCGCCGGCCAGCAGGCCCTCGCCGACCTGGCGCGCGGCACCCTGGCGAAGCTGGACGAGGCGGAGGCCCTGCCGGAGGCGGCGGGGGACGCGGAGCGGCGCTGCGCGCGGCTGCTGCGCGAGCGGCTGGAGGCCGAACTCGCCGTGCACGAGGCCGAGGAGGGTCTGCGCGCCGTCAGCAACATCCACTCCCCCGCGCACAGCGTCCGGGAGGTCTTCACCCTCACGCCGACCGAGACGGACGAGGACTGGGCGGCGGTCGCCCAGCGGCTGCGGGCCGTTCCGGAGGCACTGGAGGGCTACCGCCGGTCGCTGGAGCTGGGCCTGGAGAAGAAGCTGTTCGCCGGGCCGCGCCCGACCGACACGTTCGTCGTCCAGCTCACCGAGTGGTCCGAGGGCCGCGGCTGGTTCGCGGAGTTCGCGGCCGCCGGCCCGGACAGCCTGCGCGAGGAGCTCGACGCGGCGGCCGAGGCCGCCCGCACGGGCCTGGAGGTCCTGCGCGACTGGATGCGCGACGTCTACGCCCCGGCGGTGGCCGGCCAGCCCGACGTGGTGGGCCGGGAGCGGTACGCCACCTGGGCCCGGTACTTCAACGGCACCGACATGAACCTGGACGAGGCGTACGCGTACGGCTGGTCCGAGTACCACCGCATCCTCGCCGAGATGCGGACCGAGGCGGAGAAGATCCTGCCGGGCGCCGAGACGCCGTGGGCCGCCATCAAGCACCTGGACGTGCACGGCGAGCACATCGAGGGCGTCGAGGAGGTGCGCGAGTGGCTGCAGAGCATCATGGACGAGGCCATCGAGGCGCTCGACGGCACGCACTTCGAACTGGCCAACCGGGTCAAGCGCGTCGAGTCGCGCATCGCCCCGCCCGGCGGCGCCGCGGCGCCGTACTACACCGGCCCCTCGGAGGACTTCTCACGGCCGGGCCGCACCTGGCTGCCGACGATGGGTGAGACCCGCTTCCCGGTGTACGACCTGGTATCGACCTGGTACCACGAGGGCGTGCCGGGCCACCATCTGCAGATCGCGCAGTGGGTGCACGTAGCGGACCAGCTCTCCCGCTACCAGGCCACCATCGGCGGCGTCAGCGCCAACGCCGAGGGCTGGGCGCTGTACGCGGAGCGGCTGATGGACGAACTGGGCTTCCTGACGGACGCGGAGCGGCGGATCGGCTACCTCGACGCGCAGATGATGCGCGCCGCGCGGGTGATCGTCGACATCGGCATGCACCTGGAGCTCCAGATCCCGGCGGACTCGCCGTTCCACCCGGGTGAGCGCTGGACGCCGGAGCTGGCGCAGGAGTTCTTCGGGATGCACAGCGGCCGCCCGGCGGACTTCGTGGAGAGCGAGCTGACCCGCTATCTGTCGATGCCGGGCCAGGCCATCGGCTACAAGCTCGGCGAGCGGGCGTGGCTGAAGGGCCGCGAGGCGGCGAAGGCGCGCCACGGCGAGGCGTTCGACGCGAAGAAGTGGCACATGGCGGCGCTGTCCCAGGGCCCGCTCGGGCTGGACGACCTGGTGGCGGAGCTGTCCGCGATCTGACGCCGCCGGCACGTGAGGACGGCGGCTCAGGCGAAGCGCACGCCGAGGCCGCCGTCCACCGCCCAGTCCGCGCCGGTCACGTACGACGCGGCGTCCGAGGCGAGGAAGCAGACCGTCTCCGCCACCTCGTGCGGTGTGCCGATCCGCCCCAGGGGCTGCGCGCGCAGGACCTCGCGCTCCGCGTCCGGGTCCGCGTGGCCGGCGAGGTACTCGTCGACCAGCGCGGTGCGGATGTACCCGGGGCTGACGGCGTTGACCCGGACGCCGAACGGGGCGACCTCCAGGGCGAGCGAGCGGGTGAGCCCGACGAGGCCGGACTTGGCCGCGGCGTAGGGGTACATGCCCGCACAGGTCAGCTTGGCGTGCAGGGACGCGATGTTGACGATCGACCCGCCGCCCCGCTCCTTCATGCCCGCCAGCACGTGCTTGGCGCACAGGAACGCCGCCTTCAGGTCGACGTCGAAGACCCCGTCCCACTCGGCGGAGGTCATCGCGACCGGGTCCGCGTAGACGTTGCGGCCCGCGTTGTTGACCAGGACGTCGATCCGGCCGAAGGCGCGCACCACCTGGGACATCCCGTCGGCGACCGCCCCCTCGTCGGTCACGTCCACCGGGAGCGCGAACACCCGGGCACCGGTCGCCGCCAGCTCCCCGGCCGTCTCGGCCAGCGCGACCGCGTCGAGGTCGAACAGGGCCACCGCCGCTCCCTCGCGGGCCGCCACCTCGGCGATCGCCTGTCCGATGCCGCGCGCCGCGCCGGTCACCACCACGGTCTTGTCCGCCAGCCGCTGCATGTGCACTCCTCGGGCCTGTCCCTTGCCTGATGACGATCCGGATCCGGCGCCGGCCCCTGCTGTCCATAGCCGTGATCAGCACGTAAAGTTAGCAGCCAAGCTGCTAAGTGAGAAGTGCGAGGACCCAGCATGGCAGTACGCCGCGCCACCCTGGCCGACCAGGTCGCCGACGAGATCATCGCCCTCATCGAGGAGACCGGTCTGCGGCCCGGGGACGACATCCCGCCCGAGGGCGAACTCGCCGCGCGGTTCGAGGTCAACCGGCTCGCCGTGCGCGAGGCCATCCGCACCCTGTCCGCCCGGGAGATCCTCGTCTCCAGCCAGGGCCGGCCGGCCCGGGTCAACGTACCGACGGCACGGGTCTTCGGCCAGATCCTGCGCTTCCGGCTGCGCCAGGAGTCGCTGAGTTACGAGGACCTGCTGGACGCCCGGCTGGCGATCGAGGGAGCGCTGGCCCGCCGCGCGGCGGAGCGCACCGGGCGCGGCGAGGGCTCGGTGGAGGCGGCGGACGGGCTGCTGGCGCAGATGGCACAGGCGGTCGACGACCGGGAGCGGTTCGTCGACCTCGACGTCGCCTTCCACGCCGAGATCGCCGCACAGGCCGGCAACGGGATGCTCGGCCTGGTCCTGGACTCGCTGGCCGAGGTGCTGCGTGAGCAGCGGCTGGCCAGCTACTCGGGGCACAGCCGGCGCGGCGACAGCCACGCGACGACCATCGAGGCCCACCGCGCGATCCTGGACGCGATCCGCGCCGGCGATGCCGGGGCGGCGGCGGCGGCGATGGACACCCACCTCGCGGAGACCGGCAAGGACCTCGACGGGGAGGCGCACGCGTGACGACCCGCTACGTACTGCGGCTCCAGGCGGACCCGGCCGACGACCCCGGCGCGGTCGGCGAGCGGCTGCTCGCGATGGCCCGCGCCGCCCGCGCGGAGGAGATATGCGTCTTCCTCTTCGGCATGGAGTTCAACGACGGCCACGACAGCCTGGACGGGATCCGGAGCTGGCTGGACGCCACGCGCCCCTGGCGGACCCGGCTGCGCGAGGCGGGGGTGGCCGTCAGCCTCAACCCCGGGCACACGGTGGGCCACAGCGACTGGGGCCGCTCACTCAAGGCCGGCCAGACCTGGCAGCCGATGGTCGACCAGCACGGCACGGCGGCGAAGGCGCAGGTGTGCCCGCTGGATCCCGGCTGGCGCGCCTACTACGCCGAGACGCTGCGGCTGTACGCGGCCGAGGACGTGGCCGCCGTCTGGATCGAGGACGACATCCGGCTGCACAACCACCAGCCCCTGGACTGGGGCGGCTGCTTCTGCCCGCTCCACCTGGCCGCCTTCACCGAGCGGACCGGTGTCCGCACGGACCGGGCCGGACTCGTCGCGGCCTGCACCGCGCCCGGCGAGCCGCACGCCTGGCGCGGGCTGTGGCTGGACTTCTGGGACGCGACCCAGCGCGAACTGCTCGCCTCCTGGCGGGAGATCCTGGGCGGCCGGCTGGGACTGATGTCCTCGCGCACCGACAGCCATGCCGCCGAGGGCCGCGACTGGGCCGCCTGGCTGTCCCTGCCCGCCCTGCACCGGCCGCACTTCTGGGGCTACTCCGACGCGGGCGGCGACCAGCTCCCGTGCGCCGCGCTCCAGCTGGACATGCAGCGCGCGGTGCAGCCGCCGGGCCTGGTCAGCCTGCCGGAGATCGAGTGCTGGCCGTACGGGCAGTGGAACAAGTCCTTCCGGCAGACCGCCGCGCAGATGTCGCTGGCGCACGTCCTGGGCTGCGACGGCCTGGCGATCAGCCTGTACGACTTCCTCGGCAACCACCCCGACGACGAGCCGCGCCGGGCCGCCTTCCTGGCCGGCTGGCGGGACACCTTCGACTGGCTCGCGGAGACCTTCCCCACGTCGCTGCGGACGACGGGCATCGGACTGCCGTGGTCGCAGGACACCGGCCGCACGGCCCGTACGGCGGCGCCGGGATGGCGGTCGCTGGTGGTCCGGCACGGCGACTGGGCCGGGCTGCTGGGCGCGGCCGGGCACGCGGTCACGGCCCGCGGCGGGGCCGCGGTCAACGCCCTGGCGGGCGAGGCGGCCTGGGCGTGCGGCGACGACGAGCTGCGCGACTGGCTGGCGGGCGGGCTGCTGCTGGACGCGGTGGCGGCGCGGATCCTGTTCGAGCGCGGGTACGGCCCCGTGATCGGCCTCGCGGACGCGAGCGCCGGGCCGTGCGGGTTCGTCCGGGAGGTCTGCACCGACAAGGAGTTCGCGCTGCGGGAGGGGGCGATGGTCTCGGCCGACGTCGAGAGCTACGACGCCGCCCGGATGCTGCACGCCGTCCCGCTGCCCGCCGCCCGCACGGTCAGCGTGATGCACGACCAGCGCGGCCGCGAACGCGGGCCCGGTGTGGTGCTGTACGGCAACGACCTCGGCGGCCGGGTCGCGGTGACCGCCTGGCCCGCGCACACGCCGGGCCGGGTGCTGATGAACGTCCAGCGCGAGGCCCAGCTGTCCGCCGTACTCGACTGGCTGTCCGGCGGGGCGCACGCCCGCGTCGAGGGGCATCCGTGGCTGGTGCCGCAGGCGCTGACGGACGGCACCCGCTGGCGGCTGGTGGTGTGGAACGTATCGCCCGACGAGGCCGGGGAGTTCACCGTACGGCTGCCCGCCGGAATGCCGCAGCCGCGTGCGGCGGTCCAGGTGACCGCGCGGGGCGAGCGGCTGGAGCTGCCCGTGCCGGCCGGGGGGCGGGTGGTGCCGCAGCGGCCGCTCGGGCAGTGGGAGTACGTGGTCCTGCTCGGCTGATGCGTGAAGGGGGCCGCCCCGGGTGGGCGGCCCCCTCTTACGCCTACTGCTGGGTGACGACGTTCAGTTCGGCCGCGCCGGCCCACGGTTCGCCGTTGACCGAGCTGAGTGCGACCAGCTTGAGGTACGCGGCCTGGCGTCCGTCCAGCGGGACGACCTGCTCGGCCGCGCTGTCCGGCCACGCGCCGGTGGCCACGGGGGCACCCCAGTTCACGCCGTCCGCCGACAGATAGACCGCGTAGTCCTTGATCCGGTCGTTCGTGTGGTTCTGCCGCGGCAGGTACCGGAACTCCTTCAGCGCGTACGAGCCGCCCAGGTCCAGCGCGATGTGGTGCGGGTAGTCGGGTGACGCCTCGGACCAGGCGGTGCCCCACCAGGTCGCCGGGTCGCCGTCGAGGGCCATCACCGCGCGGGTGTCCTCGGCCGCCGCCTCTTCGCTGTCCACGTCCAGCACCTTGATCCGGTCCTGCGGCAGATAGCCGGGCGGCACCGTGTCCACCGCGGTCTGCGCGGTGACCGCGAGCTGCCTGCCGGCCGCCGTGTAGGCCGCCCCGGCGGCCAGGGTGAACGTGCCGGCCGCGATGCCCGCCTTCGGCGTCACCAGCCAGGTGACCTTCGCCGCCGCGCCCGGGGCGAGGGAGGCGACGGTGTCGGAGGACTCGGGCACGGCGCTCCAGCCCTCCGGCACGGTCAGCGAGGTCCGTACGCCGGTGGCGGGCGTCCGCTCGCCGTTGGTGAAGGTGACGTCCACCTTGTTGGCCGCGCCGGGGACCAGCTTCCCGGTCTTCGGCTCGACGGCGAGCGTGGCGCAGGCGACGTCCTCGGCGGCCGGGCCCAGATCGGTCACCGTGAAGTCGTCCATGACGAAGTCGGCCTGGTCGGGGGCGGATCCGAGCTTGCGGACACCGACGTAGTAGTCGCCGCAGTCGCCGGCGGTGAACTCGTGCTCGTACCGGGCCGTGGTGCGCTGCTGCGCGAACGGCAGCCGCTGGGTCTCGGTCGTGCGGGCGCCGCCGCCGGCGAGCCGGTCGTAGCCGACGGAGAGGGCGTACTGGCCCGCGAAGGCGTTCTGGTGGTCGAACGCCACCCGGTAGCGGTGCCCCGTCTCGAAGCGCACGGTCTGCGGCACGGTCCGGTAGACCAGCTGGGCGCCCTCCTCATGGGACTTCAGCGACCAGTCGCCGTCCAGCACCTGGTCCGTCAGCTGGCCGTTCCAGCCGGCCTGGGTGTAGGGCGCGTGCTTTTCGGCCCGCACGGTGCGGATGTTGCCGGGTTCGGTCTGCACGAACGGGCCCCAGCCCTGCTCGCCGTCCTCGAAGTCCCAGTGGGCGACGGTGCCGTCCTTCTCGGTCTTCGTGGTCTCGACGATCCGTACGTCGTCGAGCTTCACGGCGGCGTCCGCGGCTTTGGCCGTGACGGCCAGCGGGGCGGTCTCGGCGGTGGCGGTGAAGCGGACGGTCAGGCGCTGGAAGTAGGTGCCGCTCTTCTCGTCGATGCCGACGGCGTCCTTGGCGGTGGAGCGCTCCAGCCAGTTGCGCGCGCCGCCCGACTCGAGCGTCACCCTGCGGGTCCTGCCGGGCTGGACCTCCACCCACACCGAGGCGGCGTAGCGCTTGCCCGGCACCAGGCCCCGCAGCGTGGTGCCCAGCCGGGTGTCGGTGCCGCCGGCGGGGATCACGGCCTCGTACTGGCCGGCGGCGTTGCGCTGCACGGAGGCGGGCCCGTCGGCCCGCCAGGCGTCCAGGGTGCCGGAGTTGAAGCCGGGGTCGGCCACGTGCCCGCCTTCGCCGAAGTCCGCGTCCGGGAGGGCGGGCGCCTGGTCGCGGTAGAGGACGTACGGCTGTCCCTTGTCGGCGGTGATGGTGACTTGCCGTCGTGCACCGGCAGCTCGGCGGCCTTGACGCGGCCCTGGTCGGTGAGCCGGTACAGGGTGACCTCGCGGTCGCTCTGCCAGGCGGCCGGCAGCGGCCAGGTGGTCGTGCCGCCGCCGGGGTTGAAGTGGTAGGCCTTCGTGGCGGTCCACGGCAGCAGGTAGGTGCCGCCGTCCTGGACCTTGTCGTCGCCGACGTAGACCCGGCGGGTGCCCGAGGCGTCGGTGACCCGGACGCCGCCGGTCAGCCGGACCTCGTGGTCGGTCCAGCGGGTGATCTTCTGCTTCTGCAGGAACTTGGCGGGCAGGTTGCGGTTCCAGATGGTGGCGTAGAAGGCGTTCCAGTCCTTGCCGTTGCCCCAGCCCTCCCATTCCTTGATGTTCGCGGAGCCGAGCAGCGGGTTGTCGATCCAGACGTCCTTCTCGCCGTTGCGGATAAACCGGATGACCTGGGAGTTGATGCCGCGCAGGTTGTCGCCGCCGTAGCCGGGCTCGTTGGCCCAGTGCGACCAGAGCGAGGACCGCTCCAGCTTGTCCGCCCACTCGGTGCCGAGCTGCCAGCCCTGGCCGCGCAGTACGCTCTGCAGCTTCTCGGCCTGCCAGCCGTGGCTGTAGTAGACGTCGATGTAGAGGAACTTCAGGTTCGGGTCGGTCTCGTCCCGCAGCTGCTGGAAGCGCTTGGCCACGTCGCCGCTGGTCAGGTCGCGGCGCTGGTCGATGTAGTACGACTGGCCGAGCCAGTCCCAGCCCTTGGCCTTGGGGTCGGCCAGCTGCTCGCTGAAGTTCCGGGCCTCCGGGTACGCCTCGGTGGTGTTGACGTGCACGCCGAACGAGGCGCCCCACTTCCTTCCGGCCTTGACCAGGGAGTTGAGATCGGCCACGCCCCCGGCCCGGGTGTTGTAGTGGCCGCCGTAGTCGGGGTGGGCGGAGTCGTGGCCCTCCTGGGCGTAGCCCTTGAGGATGGCGAGCTGGCCCAGGCCGTCGGTGGCCAGCGAGACGCGCTTGACGTTGTCCAGGGACTTCAGGAACGGGTTGCTGGCGTAGCTGGCGAAGTTGAACGGGATGTGCGCGACGACCCGCTCCGGGGTCTCGTTCGCCCCCTTGGGCTTCACGCCGATGTCGCGGAACGCGATCGCGCCGTCCTGCCAGTCGACGGTCCCGTCCGCGTTGCGGTCGCCGGTGACGGCGATCCTCGCCCAGGGCAGCTCCTCGGTCGCCGTGGAGCCCGCGGCGCGGTAGGTCCACTGCCCGCTCCAGACCCCGACCTCGGTGGTGCCGCCCGTCCGTACGGCCTGGCGTTTGATCCGGGTGTTCTCGCTGCCGGCGGTGTCCTGGACGGAGTTCGTCTCGATCGCCGCGGCCAGCCGGCCGGTGTTGACGAGGGCGTACGCCGACGCCTGCGGCGCGCTGTCGGCCGGGGTGGCGTCGGTGACCTGCGTGAAGGTGTCGCCCTGGCCGTTCTTGTCCGGATCCACCCGGGCGGCGGTGACGGCCGCGCCCGGCTCGTCGCCGCGGACGGACAGCAGGTTGTGGCCCGGTATCTCCAGCGTGCCGACGCGGAAGGCGTCGGTGTCGGTGATCCGGTCGATCCGGAAGGTGACCTCGGAACCCTCCACCGCGATACGGGCGTCGATCCGGACCCCGTCGAGTTCCGGGGACTCCGGGAACGACAGCGCGTAGCGCACGGCGGTCCCGTCGGCGGTGGCGATGCCCTCGGCGCGGTACGCCCGGCCGTTGAGGACCACGGTGTCGAGCGGGGTGGCACGGCCGCCCAGGACGGCACCGGTGGCGCGGTCGGTGTAGTCGACGACGTACGGGAACTCGGCGCCGGTACGCACCTGGAGGACGTCGGAGCCGATGACGAGGGGAGGGCTGCCGGCGGCCGCCGCGGGCTGCGCCACCAGCGCGGGCGACAGTGCCAGGACCGCGGTGAGGAGCGCGGCTGAACGGGAAGCTTGATTCATAGAGAGCTACTTAGCAGACAAGCAGCTAACTGCGACAGGGCTTCGTCGTCGATCGTGACCGATACGCAGCTTAGCTGCTAGGTTGCTGATGTGGATCTCAGCGAAGACAAAGACAGCGCCCGTCCCGGGGCGCCCTGGCCGAGCGCCTGGCCGGTCTGGATCGAGGGCATTGCGTACGGGCCCGAGGTGTTCAGGAACTCCCAGCCCAC